>JAHFBR010000103.1 GCA_023249955.1 bacterium | reverse complement strand
CGTCTCTAAAAAGATACACATTGTCATCATGCTTAAAGGGGATCCATTGTTGCGCGGAGCGTTTTTTAAGCAGCAGCATATTTTTGGTGCACGCCAGCAACGGGTCATCTTTGCTGTTCAGTTCTGGTGCATGGTACCCCTGCTCATCAATGATCGTTTTGGCACGCTCAAACATCGTGCGCCCTTGCTGTACCAGCGTCTCTTTGTTGGACAGCACAAATGCTTCAAGCGCCTGATACAACTCCTTGCTGCACTGCGTACGCACGTCCACAAACACCAGGCCATCAGGTTTGTAGGTGAAGTGACTGATCTGTGCCGGCATGTCGGCAATAAAAACATTGTCAGCAAACTGAAAAAGCGAGCATAGCTGCGATGACGAGTTATCTACGTGTTCAAAACGTTCGATATCATCACCCCAAGTCATCCAGTTCTTGATGTTGCCCAGCATGGTGCTTTTACCCACACCATCCACAAAGCTACAAAAAACGTAGACCGTTTTGTGATCGTTAATCGGTTGAAGGCGCGGAGCAAACTCCTGGATGAAACGCTGTGCATGCGCAGTGGCAAAACGATCCTGCTTAACCGTTACCTCGATGGGATAGGTCAGATCTGGACCGATAAAAAATTTAAACAGTGGCAACGGAGAACGCGCCAGATGCTTGGCGTATTCGATCGAAAAAAGCACGTCCTGCGTGCCGGCAATCTGGCTGTTGCCCGCTTTAAAGCCGCCGTGATACAGGGTTTGCCAAAAATAGATCAGCTCATCCAGCACCGCTTTTTGTTCACCCTGCAGCAATTGGTGAATAATCATTTTTTGCTCGTGCTCAATCAGGGGCAACGCCTGACCAAAGGCGTGTTCGTGAAAAAGCAGAGCACGATTATCAAAGATGGGAATGGTATCGGCATCAAGATGCTGAAACGCACCATCTCTGACTTGTGGATAGTTTTCGGCAAGGAACGGCAGATCTTTGAGCAAGAATCCGGTCATAAAGCCAAAGCGATTGTGCAGGCGCATTGACCAGCCGGTAAAATTTTTGCGCGTTGCTTCGTCATTAATTTTTGAGCGCTTAAAATCGGTGTAATACGTCGGCACGGCATTTTCTTCATACCCCATCAAAATCATGCGGCCCTGCAGATTCAAATTTTCTGCGCGCAAGCGCTCTTCAAGCGTGCCCAGGCTGCGTGCCGTCCAGTCCAACAGGAATGGGTGGTACTCATGCGTGTAGCGGCCCTCGGGGTTGAATTCGTAGTGCTGAATAAAACTTTGCAGGAACTGATTGCTGTCGCACTGCGTTGGATGGGCGGAAAGGGGAGCGAATGCCAGGATGGTAAATAAAAATGTGAGAAGAATATTACACATAACCCTTCTTATCCCCCAGCGTCATGCGTAAATCCTGATTGGATAGCTCACGATCGATCCCCAAGCGCTGCTTGAGCAAATTCAAAAGCTCATGGGCAGTCCGTATGCTTTCCATATACTCGCTTTCATGCGCCGAGCCACGCAGCTTTTCTGCCATGGTTTCAAGCTCAATAAAATAGTGCACCGCTTGCGTAATCTCCTGCATCAAAACGCCTTCATTAAAAAGCTTGATGATGTAATCAAAGCACAGAGCATAAAAATCGTAGATAGTTGTCCGACCGGGGCGCGTAAGATATTTCACCAGCTGTGTGGGCTTGGGGCCAGTTTTGGTGGCACCAGGCGGCCCATTTAATATCTCATGATATGACGGCATGCAAATCTTTTTGCCATCAACGCTGATCCATGCCTTGGATAAAAATGTGTTGATATAGCTCAGCTGATCCACAACGCATTCCCAGTGACGCGTAACCTTAAAACCCTTGGGCGTGTTGGCAAAATAAAGCCATGGATCGTAGGCCAAAACGGCAACAATGTCACCAAGCGCCTTTTCAATATCATCCGGCAGCACGGTCATCCACTGTTGCTTGATGACGTTGACCTTGGGATAATATTTTTCGAGGTAATTTTTATAAAAATCGTCGGCTAACACGACGGCGGGCAGGTGTGTGGGATGCTGGATGGGGGTCATTGCGTGCAGGGGGGCACACAGAAAAATCAATAATTTAAAATATTTTTTAATCAGCATGTCATCACGCAAAAACAACACCCACAGCATCCGCGCACCGTTCAACTTCCACCGCAAGACCATCAAGCGCAACACCAAGTACCTGCGCACGCTCATCAGCGCCGTAGCTTGCCATCACAAGTTCTTGCTGGGCCGTCACATCATTGATCAGGGCGCCCAGTGCATCAAGCGAATTTTTAATGCGATACTGCAGGTCATGATTCTCAATGTCATCAAGCATGCCGGTGATAAAAGCAGTAAAATCTTCAAATGCATCAATAAACGCCGCCTGATCAAGCACAACATTATTTTTATGGTATTCAAGAATTTTTTTATTGAACTTTTCGTTGCAATCAAGCTGCTGGGCCGCAGTCATCAACGTTACATGCGACGCATGTAAAAACGCTGCACGTTGCATTACCTGACGCGTGATGGTAACCAAAAATGCCTTGTATTCGTTGCCCCAAAAAGCGTCAAGACCTGATTCAAACAGTTCGTATGAACGAGTGAGTGCCTGTGATAGCGCTGCAGCAATGGCGGTGTACACAACCACATCAAGGGCCTTCTGCGCAAGCCACTTGCTGCGACCTTTGACGGTGTGGAGACGCTCACGCTCTTCAATCAGCAGTTGCAGCCAGTGATTTTCTACATCTTTTTTTGTCACTTGCGGCTCGTCAGCATTTGCATCCTGCGGTTTTAACAGCGTGTAGAGGCCATATCCGATACCGGCAAGCGCCACGGTTGAAACACCAATCACCGCCGCTCTTTTTTTCCAAATGACTGAGCGCAGATTTTTGGTGATGGTTTCTTGCTTGTGCGCGATGCGCACTTGATCAATGATTTTGAGCTGCCCCAGGGCAGTTAGAGGGCTACAAACACTGGAACATATGAGTAGCAAAATCAGGATAAGCACGTTTTTTTTACTACCCCGTTCGTATGGATTCGAGACACTCGGCCCGCAGGCCTCGTTCCTCACCACGAACGGACACGCAGAACCCGTTCGCCCTGAGGAGCCCGCAAGGGCGTCTCGAAGGGTGCGAACGACACAGTAGCAATACTTTTTACAGCCTAACATGCCCACCCACTCTTTTTTCATCCACCAAACGGTCGTGGGTAATCATCATCCATCCCAAAATGCCCAAGGGGACGATTGCTGTCACGTCCACTATCAACACGAATGGATGACGTTGACGCAGTATTTACTTTACCCAATGAAGCCGCACGAGCCTTAACCAGCTCGAGCAAACGAGCAAAGAGATTGCCGATATTTTTACGCATGGCCGGAACAAACTGCTTGTTTGCATCAAGCAATGTATCCAGTGACTTAAGCGACTGTGTCTGCATCAGCAAACCACTAAACTCAACCAAACGAAGCTTAATCTCACGACCATAAAAGACGATCATGTCATCTTCATCGTAGTACTCAAGATGCTTTTCAATCTGTTGCGCAATGTATTCAAATTGACGAATGTAACCCATAATCAAAAGCTGCCATGGATTGATAGTCTGCAGAATAATTTCTTCACCATTTGTGCTTGGTTGACGCAGGGTCATGTCAGCACCGCGCATGCTATCTTTCAAACCGTCTCTAAGCTGACGTTCAATATCTTCAAAGCTCACTTTGCTCAGCTCAAACCAGCCCTTGATCTGCTCCTCTTTGAATGGTTGTGCACCACCGTGAAACAACACCTCACGAACAGCATTCCATCCATCCAGGAAAGCATTAATAACGGTATCAAATGAGCCACCGACCACATGCTCCACCGTGTTTTCCATGCGCTTGCCAAAAACGTTGCCGCAGGCGCTGGAAAGACGAATGAGAGCACCAAGCTTGGCACCCTCCCACACGTTTTCAACGCGTTCATCACGCAACGCTTCCCAGTCTTTACCTGCAAAGCCGCTTGCGATAGCTCTGCCAAATTTATCATCGTTTTTAAGAAGTGCTTGAAGGTGTTGATTACAGTGGTCGAGAAATTTCTGCGCTGCGACCTTCTCTCCCGAAGCAGCATTATTGTATTGAGCTTGTGCTCTTTTAACAATATCGAAAGCAGCTTTCAGCTCATCAGCATACATCAAGCGTCTGCTCTTGTTTACCATACCGCCATAGATGGGCCAGGGGGTGTAATCCTGCTTTCCCGACTGAGCCTGCCCCACAAGAGCAGCAACACCGTCATCATCTGCATCATCTGAGAGTGGTCTCTTCTTTGCCGCATCAACAGATACAATTATTAGTGAAAGCATGAATAAAAGCATGCATTGCTTGAAAGTTCTTGTTGTCATCATAAAATTTCCCACAATTGCTACACCCAAAAAACTATAGCGTGAAGGGCATTATAGCAACAGGCAAAGAATCTTACAAGACGCACAAACACAGGAACGGGCGCACAGAATGCGCTCGCCACGACACTTTCTTGATAACAATAGATCAAAACACCGATTAAAAGAGCCTTTACGGCAACACATGCTTCAGGTAAGAACCGGTAATACTTTGCTTGCAGGCTGCAACGTCTTCAGGCGTGCCCTGGGCAACAATCAGACCACCTTGGTCGCCGCCATCGGGGCCAACGTCGATCAGGTAGTCGACCGATTTGAGCACGTCCAGATTATGTTCAATCACCAGGACCGAGTTGC
>JAHFBR010000102.1 GCA_023249955.1 bacterium | reverse complement strand
TATCGACTTTGATGGGCTAACAGCTTCTTCTAGCCACAAACCCTGTTTTCTGGTAAAAAATAGAGAATTGAATTGAAATGTTTTTAAGTGCGCCTGTAGCTTCCGTCTTCGCTCTTTGAGCTCCGACGGGACAAGCAATTGGATAGAGTGTCGGACTTCCCCTTCGACTCCGCTCAGGACTGCGGTTGCAGGTTAGATCCCGAGCTTGACGAGGGACCAGGCGCATCAGAGAATTGAATTGAAATGTTTTTAAGTGCGCCTGTAGCTCAATTGGATAGAGTGTCGGACTTCGAATCCGCAGGTTGCAGGTTCGAGCCCTGCCAGGCGCACCATTTGGTAGATAGAGTTGCGGACTTCCCCTTCGACTCCGCTCAGGACTGCGGTTGCAGGTTAGATCCCGAGCTTGACGAGGGACCAGGCGCACCATTTGGTAGATAAGCGCACCACCATCCCTTCGAGTTGATTCATGAAAAGTTATTACGTTTACATATTGTTGTGTGCGGATAATTCTTACTACGTTGGTCAAACAGATGACCTAGAGAAAAGAATGATCGAGCACAGCACAAAATTGTTTGATGGGTATACCAGTTCCAAACTTCCCGTTACACTTGTTTATCAAACAGCTTTTTCTTCTCGATCTGAAGCGCTTGCGGCAGAGAAAAAGATTAAAAAATGGTCCAGGGACAAAAAGTGTGCCTTGGTAGAAGGGAAGTTTGTCTTGAGATTGGCTTTTTAAAAGACCCCATGGCTCAGTCAGGAAGATCCCAATGTCCTCACGCAAAGCAGCATTTTTTGATCGTGACGGCACGCTGATCCACGACGTCAATTATCTTTCACGCCTCGACGACGTTCGGGTTTTGCCTGCAGCTCCTGAATTGTTGCTAAATCTACAACAGCAGGGCTACTTGCTCTTTGTGGTCACCAACCAATCAGGCATTGCACGTGGCTTTTTTGACGAAGCCTTTGTGCACGCCACGCATCAGTACGTGGCCGATCTCTTTGCTCCTCATGGCATCACGTTTACCAAATTTTATTTCTGCCCCCACCTGCAAGACTGCGCGTGCCGCAAGCCTAAGCCGGGCATGCTGCTGCAGGCGGCCCAAGAATTTAATCTGGATCTGTCGCAATCGCTGATGTTTGGGGATAAAGAGAGTGATCTTGAAGCTGGACGGGCGGCTGGGTGTCAATCGTTTGATATTACAACATTTTTTGCCAAGCCCGACACGCAATATGCTACACTGGGAAAAAACAGATCCCTGTAAGGAGCGTGCCATGAAATTCGATCAATCATCGTTACAGCCAAAAACCGTCTTCAAGGGCAACATTTTGCTCTTTTATGCTTTTGATGTGGGGGACGATATTGATCTGGAGCTCATCAAGCACAAAGGTTTTGTGAATATCTGCGTCATGCCTCTGTCCGCATACTTCAAAAATTATCACATCCCCCTGGCCTTCAGAATGTCGGACGATCAGCAAAAAGACGTTGGCGCCATCAATGCCAGCTGCATCTCCAGCAAGGTGCACCACTTCGGGGTTTTGTCATTTTGCTATCGCATTCCGTTTGAAGACTCGTTTGAAGATTTAAAAGTAAAAATTATCGACATCAAAAAAAGCTTTGATGAAAAAAGCGAAATTGATGCCAAAAACACGTTTAAAAAGATTTACCCGGCCATCAAGAAACCACGCTTTTACAGCCTCAAAAACTCATACTTTGCCGTGCACGTCTATCCGCTCAAAGAAAAAATTACGCCCGAAGAGTTTAAAGAGCTGTACGGCAGCAAGATCGCCTCGCTGCTGCGCTTGGAAGTGTACACACTTTCCGATTATCAGGTGGACGAGATTCTGGCATCAAGCATCGGTTATTACGGCCAGGACCTGATTATTGTTGATAGCGCCGCCTCATTTATTTACGACGATGAGTATTTTGAGCCGCTGGAATTTTTTGAATCCGCCAACATCCAAAAGCTTGAGCTGCAATATTTCGACCGCGTGCTAGATCAAAAGCTCAATTACTTTTATGCCCAAAAATCATACCAGGTGCCTCTCAGAGCCTACATTCCGCTGGTGGGCCCGCGCATGGAGCAGCCGGTGTCACGCTTGGCAAAACTGCGCGTGGATATTTCAGTGGTTACCGAGCGTTTAAAAAATAGTATCAAAATGGCTGGCGACGAGTACTACTCCAAGCTGTACTCTATGCTGGTGGAAAAGATGTCCATTCGCGAGTGGCGTGATTCCATTCACCGCAAGCTGGCGATCATCCAAGATCTTTACTCGGTGTATCAGGATCGGCTTGATACTATTCATGAAGAGATTTTGACGGTGGTGATTATTGTTCTGATTGCGTTGGAGGCGTTTATTGCGTTTATGCGATAAACGCCGTTATTAAGAAGCGGAGCTTCTGAGATAACAATACGACATCGTCTGCAAATTAATCAGCGGCTCGATCTGAATATGATGATACAACGCCTTTTCTTGCAGCGTGTGCACCACAATCTTGCCCAAGCAAAAACCTTCGGGAAAAACCAACCCCTGGCCGCTGGAAAGTACCAGGTCGTTATCTTGAACGTTCAGCAGGTGGCTGACGTATGAGAAGTTGCAGCGATTGATGCAGTTGTAGCCTTGCACGATGCCGGCGGCGTTGGTGGTGCTGGCGTATGCAGAGATTTTGCAATGTTGATCGGTGATTAAAATAATTTTGCTGTAAAAATCGTACACTTCGGCAACGCGTCCTACCAGGTGGTTGTGATAAAAGGCAACCATATCTTTGTGCACGCCGTCGCGCGTGCCACGGTTAACCAAAAAGTAGTGCTGGTTGTTAGACAGGTTTCTGACCAGTACTTTTGCCAGCAGGCAGCCTTCAGGGTTGTAGCGGTGTTGAAATTCTAGCAGCGGCTTGATGGCGGCGTGCACGTGCTCTGTTGCACGTGATGCGATGACTTCATCCAGCAGCGCCAAATAATCGTTGTGTAAATTGTGGTACTTGGTGCGCAGTGTTGCATAATCGGTTCTGTTTTCTTGCCACGTGGTGACGCGTGATGCGATGGAGCCAGAGGCCCAGAGAAATGGGTACGTGATGGTTGAGGCGACGTTTTCTAAAAAGCCTGGTCTGAAGAACAGAATGCGATTGGCCAAAAAGAAGGCCATCACGGCAATTGCTGATGCAAGAAAAAATTTTTTGATGAGTTGGTTCATGTGCTTCTTACGCGTGCTCTTGTCTGATCACATCCAACATACCGCGCATCTCATCCTCAGATTGTGACCGCAACAGCTTACTACGCCACTCGGTGGCGTTCACAATACTTCTGATGTATTGCGGCAGTTGTTTTTTGAAAGGGATAAAGCCGCGTGGGCCAAAGCTGTGCATGTTCAGATTAAGATGCTTAAGTGCGTACTGAACAGCGGTTGCTGTATCGATGGTGAATTTTTGGCCTTGAGCAGCGTCGGTGATTTCACGCATCTTCCACGGAGCACCCCAGAGCGCGCGTCCAATCATAAAGCTATCCACGCCGGTCAGTTCATAGGTGCGTTGGACGGCCATAAAGTTGTTCAGGTTACCGGAAAAGACTACCGGAACTTTGACCGCTTGCTTGACTTGGCGGACCAGGTCAAAATCCAGGCGCGAGGTAAAGCCTTCGGGCTGCGTGCGGGGGTGGATCATGATGCATTCAACGCCGTTGGCTTCGGCCATGATGGCGACTTCAACGGCGTTCTTGATCTTGTAGCCGGCACGAATTTTGATGGTGAAGGGGACGCGGCCGTTGATAGCCTTTATAAAATGTTTGATGAGGTCTTCCATGAGCGGCAGGTTGGCCATCAGGGCTGAGCCTGAGCCGGATTTGGTAACGACGGGTGCCGGGCAGCCGCAGTTGAGGTTGATCATTACAAAGCCACGCTGAATGACCATCTCGACGGCTTTTTCCAGGAACTCGTGGCGGTTGGCTGAAAATTGGAAGGCCAGGGGCTGCTCGATAGGGTTAAATTGGAGCGAGCGCTGGTCTTTTTCGTTAGCAACGCACGAGATGTGGCGCATCTCCGTCATCAGGAGTTCGTGAGGGCTGAATTCGCGAATGAGCTGTCGGAGTGGAGAATCGGTGATGCCATCAAGCGGCGCTGCCATAAAACGGGGAATGGAGAGTGAGCCGATCTTAAAATTTTCTTGCCAGAATGAAGTTTGCGACATGGTTTATGACCTTGGTTTTGGTGTATGGTTTGAGACGCCCTCTCTAAAAATACAGGGGATTGGGAAAAGGATCAAGGGGCGGGGGCGCATTTGCGCATGCGTTACTGTTATCTACGCGAAATTGTTGAATTTATTCTCTTATTTACGATAACTTAAAGACACAGTCTTTTGTGGGGTCACAGGGGTTCTTTTTTGTGAGGGGGAGAGGCAATGAGATTGTCCAAAATTTCGTTGATAGGGGTTCCATTTTTTTCACTCGTGATGGGCATTCGTGCGGTATCCATAACCGATGCCGATACCAGGATGCTGAGTCAGTTGCCAAAAGATTTGTCATTTTGTATTGCGGATCTGAAGTTCAATAATACCACGGTTAATAGTGATGGTAGCAGAGGATCGCTTAAAATTCTTGAATTTGGTGAGGGCGGCCGATCCAAATTTAAAGGGCACGATGCGCTGTACGGCACCGGTACGATGTGGGCATTTTTTTGGCGCTACATGGCGGCGTACAATGTGCCTATGTGGTTGGTGAGCATGCCTGA
>JAHFBR010000101.1:2959-4724 GCA_023249955.1 bacterium | reverse complement strand
CGTTGGAGGACGACCTGGCGATGGCGCTGACGGCGCAAAGCATGAGAATTTTGGCACCAATTCCGGGCAAAAATGTGATTGGGTTTGAGATTGCAAACGAAGAGCGTGACGATGTTTCATTTGCACGTCTTTTTGCGCACTCTGCATTTGCACAGACCACGGCTAAATTGCCGGTGATCTTGGGCGTTGATACCGGTGGCAACCCGGTGGTTGCCGATTTGGCAACCATGCCGCACTTGTTGGTGGGTGGTTCAACCGGTTCAGGAAAATCGGTTGGGCTGAATGTGATGTTGGTCAGCCTGCTTTCCAAGCTGACGCCGGACGAGATGAAACTTATTTTGATTGATCCAAAGCGCCTTGAGTTTACGCCATACGCCGATATTCCACATTTACTGTTTCCTATCGTGACGCAGCCAACGCGTGCAACGGCGGTGCTGGCGTGGGTAGTGCATGAGATGGAGGCGCGCTATGAGGCAATGGCGGCAGTGGGCGTGCGCAATTTTGCCGAGTTTCGCCAACGGGTAACCAGCGAGCATATCGCTGATGAGCAGGAGCTTGGGTTACGCAAGGCGCATTTGGTGGTGATTATTGATGAGCTGGCAGATTTGATGATGGTGGCGGGCAAGGACGTGGAAGCCCACATTGTGCGCATTGCGCAGATGGCGCGTGCGGCAGGCATCCACATGATTGTGGCAACGCAACGACCATCGGTTGATGTGGTGACCGGTTTGATTAAAGTTAACTTCCCCAGCCGCATTGCATTTCGTGTTTCATCAAAAGTTGATTCCAGAACAATTTTAGATGCACCTGGTGCTGAAAAGTTGCTGGGGCGTGGTGATATGTTGTTTATGCATGCGTCATCGCCGGAGCTGAGACGTGTGCACGGTGCGTATGTTGCTGATAGCGAGATTGAGCGCGTTGCAGATTTTTTACGCGAGCAACGCAGTCCGGTGTACATGGATATGAATGAAGTTTTGGTGCGTGCAAATGCGCAGCAGCAGGATTTTAATGATGATTTATATCCGCAGGTGCGTGACTTTATTAAAACGACTGACGAGATCTCGATCTCTATGCTGCAGCGTGTGTATCGTATTGGATTTAATCGATCTGCGCGCTTGATTGAGCGGCTTGAGACGGATGGGTTGCTTGCTCCTGCGCAGGGCAGCAAGCCGCGCAAGGTAATACGTTAGTACTTCTTGACAATTTGGGCAAAAACCGTAAGTTTTCCATCTATGTATTTGATGTAACAACGCAGTAAGTCTGGAGACTGAGGGAGCGCATGAAATTAACCAGGGAGTTTTTGCTCAACGCATTGCCAAGCGCGCAGTTTGTGCGCGGCGAAACAGTGCTTTCGCGTGATGATGATGTTGCAGTGTCGATTGATAGCCGATCATTGCTGCCGGGCGAGTTTTTTGTGGCGCTCAAAGGTCCGCGCTTTGATGGGCACGATTTTGTGTCGGATGCACTTGCAAAGGGTGCGTGCGGCGCACTGGTTCAGGCCGATAGTGACTGCTTGACCAAGATTTCTGACGAATTTAAAAAGCGTGCGCTGTTTATTGTCGTTTCTGATACAACGCAGGCGTTTATTGATCTTGCAAAGGCTTGGCGTGCGCGCTTGCACTGTCCGGTGCTTGCCATCACCGGCTCGGTGGGCAAGACCAGCACCAAAGAGATGGTAAAAACAATTTTGCACACGGCCGGCATCAAAGCGTACGTTTCGTTCAAAAATTACAATAATATTTTTGGCGTGTGCTACAACATGTTG
>JAHFBR010000101.1:0-2949 GCA_023249955.1 bacterium | reverse complement strand
CGGTGTTTGAAGTTGGCATTAATGAAAAAGGCGAAATGCTGCAGCTTGCAGATATCGTCAGGCCAACCGTTGCCCTGATTACCTGCATTGGGCATGCGCATCTTGAGGGGCTTGGCAATTCGTTGCAGGCCGTTTCATTTGAAAAGCGCCAGCTGTTTGCGTTTTTTACGCCGCGAGATGTGGGGATTGTTTGGGGTGATCAGGCACTGCTGAGCGATGTGTATTATCAGCATCCGATTGCAAAATTTGGTATCAAAACTAAAAATCAGGTTCAGGCGCGCAAGGTTGCGGTTGCTGCTGATGAGACGGGCAACTTGGTGACGCAGTTCACGTTGAAGTGGTACGGCCAGCGGGCGACCATTACGCTGAAGGGCAATCATCAGGGTTTTGTGAATAACGCCTTGGCTGCAAGCACGGCTGCGTACTTTTTAAAGGTTCCTTTTCAGGCGGTGGTTGATGGCCTGCATGCGTACTGTGGCACTGAGCAGCGCTTTGAAATTAAAAAGATTAAGCAGGGGCGCGGGATTTTATTTAATGACTGTTACAATGCCAACCCAGAAAGTATGAAGGCGGCACTTGTTGCCTTTGCGCAGTTTCCAGTCCAGGGCAAAAAGATTGCCGTTTTGGGCGATATGCTGGAGTTGGGCACGCGTGAAAATTACTGGCATCGCCAGATGGGGCGCGTGATTTCAAAAGTCGAAGGTTTGCAGCACCTGATTTTGGTGGGCGAGCGTGCTCGTTGGATTGGTAAGACGGCACCGATGAATCTTTCGCTTGAGTTTGCGCAGAATTGGCAAGAGGCTCAGCAGTTGCTTGAACGGCACCTGCAGGACGATCAGATTATGGTTTTGGTCAAGGCTTCGCACGGCATGCGGCTTGATGAAATGGTCAAAGCGGTGATTGAAGAGTGAATTTGACCTAAACCCATAAAATCTTGTTTGAGGTTGTGATTTGAGGTAAGGTTACTCGTGAGAGGAGACCGATATGAAGACCTTAAATCCAAACCTTCCTGACGAAGGTGGCAACAACGTGTGCATCGCACGGTTGTTGCATTTACCCCACAAAATTCTATCACATCATGACATGGATGGTCTTGCGCAAATGGTTTTGCACGAGCTGGGACACCATGACGCCCTTAGTTTGCAAAGGGCGGGATACTTTATTGATAATCCCGACTTTGATTGTCTGAAGGGTGTTGCTGGTTATTGTAGCGATGAGTGCAAAATGCATAAAGAGGATGTCTGGGGTGCCCCGGAAACCTTTGAGCAAGACATGAAGGACGCACAATTTCATCATCAGCTGAAAACATTTTTTCAGCGCAGCTTGCCGCGCAAAAATGGCGATGAGGTTGATGAGGAGGCGGTGCGTGCACTGGGTACCACGCTTGGCATGAAGAATCCATCGTTTATAACGTGGAAAATGAAGCATGGAAACAACGGACTTTTGTTGTTTGAAGATGACAATAATGCGGGGCTGGCGCGTCGCAAAGATCTGCTGCACAATTTTGCAGCGTTACTGAGTTTGTGTTAGTTACTTTTTTCTGAGCATTTGAGCGTAAAACGCTGAGGGGTGTCGCATTCTGTTAGTGATGATGCGATAAGGGTTGTGCTTGGGGCTATCTGGCCGTAGTGTGGAGAAAAAAGATCCCTGATAGGTTTATAGTCCAGGCTTGTTTGTGCATAGGCCATCTCTTTTTGTGGGGTAGAAAAAATCCACGTTTTATTGAGCTGTTGTTCGAGTGTTATGGTGGGGGCGGTGTGCCACGACCATACTGTTTTGAAGTCTGAGATATCGCGAGAGCGTTCTGCTCTTTCCCACCAATCCGTCACGGTTACTGTTGCGTTGTGCAGATCAAACTCCAGCATGCGATGAGCAATCAGGCCATAACTGCTGAAGTGATGATGATAATCATGCAGAGTGATGGTGGCGCTGGTTGTTGTTACCGACGCATGGTGTTGGTCGATGGTGCGCTGAATGGCAAACAGATTGCTTGGCAGCGGTGTGTGGGGTTCTAAAAAAAATGTGTTGTGTGCTGCAAAGCTGCGGAAATAGTTGCGTTGTTGTGGTTGAGCGGTGTACACGTATGTTCCTGGGTCGACAAACAGGGGCTGCCCACAGATCTGAAGCGTGATTGATAAAAGGTCGTGGTGAAAGTGCCCAGTTGGCTGGTGAGATGAAAATGTTGGATGCCGGAAGGTGATGAACCACGGATTTTGCTTGATGATGGTGAGCCCGAAATTTTTGTAGGTGGTGATACTATTTTTAAAATTTGCTTGCGTCATTCGTAGTCCAACCCCCACCACAATCTTCCCACCATCATTATCCCCAATTTGTACCAAATTGCCCGCGTTGTCTGTGCAATTCCACAAAAACGTTAGCATGTTGGTGAGCATTGTTTCTGCTTTAGACGGATAGGGCATGTTGGTGTGCTTGCACAGCAACACGGCGTGCAGCAACAGCTCGGTGACCAGCTTGTGGTAATGTGTTGAACCTTCGTAGCTGGTGCCATCAGCCAGAAGCTGCTTATCAAACGCATCAAACAGAAGCTTTACAAAAGAGCTTCGCGTCCGATAAGACTTTTTTATGGTAACAAAAAATGATTCGAGGTACAGATACCCCACAAGGTCAGCGAGGTAGTGATTATTTGCTTTATCCGAAACTTCCCACGTGCTTGATAGGTACAGGGCATGATCGTGCAACACACAGACAAACTGTTGCCAGAAAGCCATGGGAATGGATGCCTCGTGCTTAAAAAAATGAAATGCCCAGATCAGATTGATGTTGCGGATGGCAACCTCCATCGGGTTGAGCCAGTTCACGCCGATCAAGAACGGATTTTTGGCAATCCAGTCGTTGGTCTGTGCAACAAAGGTGGCGGTGTAGCGTGTGCAGCGCTCGCGGTCACCGGTGCTTGCTGCGTGCTGATATCCCAGTGCCAGATCAAAAAAG
>JAHFBR010000005.1 GCA_023249955.1 bacterium | reverse complement strand
GTTAATGCTGTTGATGAACGGGGACGTACGGCATTGCACTATGCATGCAAGCGTAACTTGGGGATGATGGTTGTTGGTACGTTGCTCTGCGCAAAGGCATGCTTATTGCAAGATCTCGAAGGGTTAACGCCTCGTGATCTTGCTCTCAAGGCTCATCACTTTGCTCTTGCAGAACATATTCACAATTGCTTTGATCTGCATGATTCACTTCTAGCATATGTACAAGAAAAACATGTGGGCGATGTGCTTGAGGCTTATCAGGAGTTTAGGATGGAAGCAGAGGAGCGAGCGCAACGTTTTGCAAGGCAAGCACGGCACTTTGAAGTTGTACTCGGTGTGTGTACTCGACCTGTGGTGAGGCTCCTGGGCTTTGATGATTTAATTGCTGATCAAGGGTTTGAAGGGGCTGATGAACTAGGGGATCCGATTGTTTGGCCAGAGCTTGATCCAGATCTTGATGTCGAGAGCGTTACTGAAGAGTTGCAGCAATTCAAGCTTTCAGATACCGAAGGCAAGTGATTTTGTGCTGACCCGTTTGTCCCGAGTGTTTGCGATAGCAAACGTATCGAGGGATATGAATGATCGCCCATCTCGATACGCTCTTACGAGCTACTCGATGCGATCGGGTTTTTGCCGCTTGCAATAATTTGCAAACACCGGTACATTTTTCAATATTAAAATATAGCTCTTGACGCTCTAATTCGAGGTTTTTACTATGTCATCATCAGTTGCGACGCTTGATAAAATTACCGCGTTGTGCAAACGGCGTGGGTTTGTGTATCAATCAGCAGAAATTTATGGTGGCCTGAACGGGGTTTATGACTTTGGTCCCCTGGGCACCATTCTGAAAAACACCATCAAAAATGCCTGGCTTGCGCACATGACTAGCTTTGCTGAGGAAGTGTTACTGCTCGACGGTTCGATTTTGGGCGGATCTGATGTGTGGAAGGCTTCGGGCCACTTGGACGGCTTTAGCGATCCCATGGTTGACTGCTTGGTGTGCAAAAAGCGCTATCGCGCCGATGATATTGATTTAGAAAAAAACTGTCCTCACTGCGGCAACAAGCAGTGGACTGATATTCGTCAGTTTAATCTGATGTTTCAAACCCAGCTTGGTGCTATGGCAGATGGCAGCAGCATTGCGTATCTCCGTCCTGAAACGGCGCAGGCAATTTTTATCAATTTCAAAAATGTTATCTCAACCAATCGCGTCAAAATTCCGTTTGGTATTGCGCAGATTGGTAAAGCGTTTCGTAACGAAATTACTCCAAAACAGTTTCTGTTTCGCATGCGTGAATTTGAGCAGATGGAGATGGAGTTTTTCTGCAAGCCGGATGAGGCTGATAAATTTTTTGAGGTGTGGATTGAGCGTCGCAAAGCATTTTTTCTCAGCCTTGGTTTGACGCCAGAGAATGTTCGCACTCGTCCCCACGCATCTGATGAGCTGGCGCACTATGCCAAAGGGTGTGTTGATGTTGAATACAACTTTCCGTTTGGTTGGAAAGAGCTTGAGGGTATTGCCAATCGTGCCGATTTTGACCTGACGCAGCACTCAAAGCATTCAGGCAAAGATCTGGCGGTGTTTGATGAGGCCACCAAAGCGTCGTATACGCCGTACGTTGTTGAATGTTCAGTGGGTGTTGACCGCTTGTTTTTAACACTGCTTTTTGATGCGTATGCTGAAGATGTTGTTGAGGGCGAAACCAGAACGGTTTTGCGTTTTCACCCGCGCGTTGCGCCGTACACTGCAGCGATCATGCCGCTTTCTAATAAATTGAGTGATCAGGCGTCCGAGATTTACAAAAAACTCAAGGCTGCCGGGATTCGTGTTCAGTTTGATGAGTCTGGTTCGATTGGCAAGCGCTATCGCCGTCAGGATGAGATTGGAACACCGGTGTGCTTTACATTTGATTTTGAAAGTGTTGAAGATGGCAAGGTGACCGCGCGGAATCGCGATACCACCAAGCAAGAGCGCATTGCCATTGATCAGATCGAGGGGTACGTGAGGGATTTGATGCGGTAGTTGTTAACAAGTTTGGTTGGTATCTTTGCGCTCGTGGTGAGCCTGTCGAACCATTCGAGCGCTCGTATCCTTCGACGGGCTCAGGACGAGCGCAGGTCTTAGAATGTGCAACTTCTGGTGAAGACAAAGCGAGGTAGTAATGAAGTTTATTCGCACAATCTACGACTGGATGGGATCAAAAGTTCATTCCCCCTGGGCTGATGCTTGGCTGATGCTTTTGTTTTTTATCGAGTCATCTTTTTTTATCATTCCCGTTGATCCCCTGCTGATTTTGTACTGCGTGCACAATGCGCGCAAATCATTTTACTACGCAAGCATTGCCGTGATGGCATCGGTGCTTGGCGGTGCATTTGGCTACTTTATTGGTGCTGTGTTGTGGGAGAGCGTTGGGAGCACTTTGGTGAAATGGGTGATTTCAGAACAAACCTTTAATGACGCTGTTGCCAAATACAAGTTGTATCAGGTCTGGGCTGTTTTTATTGCTGCCTTTACACCGGTGCCGTACAAGGCCATTACGATATCGGCCGGTTTTTGTAAACTCGATTTTTTGCCCTTTATTTTTTACTCCATTCTTGGTCGCGGGATGCGCTTCTTTATGGTTGCGGGTGCGATTTGGCAGTGGGGGCCACAGATCCAATCATTTATCGATCGTTATTTTAACTACCTGGTTGTTATTTTTATGCTGATCGTTGGTGCAAGTGTCTGGGCGTTGAAGTAATTATGAAATTATCTAGATATTTTGTCTCATTAACACTGTTTTCAGTTGTTGTTTTAGTTGCCGGATGCGGCGTTCTGCAGCAGCAACCAGAGGCTGCAAGCTCTGCTATCAATCAACAACAAAAGCCAACGCCGGCGCTGCAAGAGCTTTTAACCAAATGTGACATGACGCATGATGGCACGCTTGCCGATATTGTTGCGCAGACGCAAAAAGCCTGGCTACGCCCCGCAGGCCTTGAGCGTTTTCACGTCAACGATGCATATACTAAGCGCAAAGAAGAATTTCACCCACTGTTTGTTCGCCTGGGGCTGATTGATGAAGTCATGCCGCAGCAAAAATGGTATCGCTATGCAGTGGTGCATGGCGCAAATGTGTTGGTGGTGCGTGCGCGCTTGGCCTATCTTGCAAAAATCTGGCAAGCGGGTGTACGTTTCCAGCAGCTTGTTTTCTTGACCGGCCAGCGGATACTTGATCCGGTGCAAGAGACCGAGCAGGCGTTGTGTGACCGTAATCAAGATATTTTACCGATCAGGTCTGACTGGCAGTACGACCGGCAAGATTTACCAACGAACGAAACTGAGATGATGCGTTTTATTTATGAGCAGGCTGCAGTGCCTGCCGAGTTGCGTGCGGTTCCTTTAACCGTTATTGATGCTCCACAGATTATTGATGACCGGGGAAATACCAAAAGACCCAACACGCAGAGCACCATTCACGAATGGCTTAAGACCAATCCAGAGCCTGGCCGCTGTTTGGCAATCAGTAATCAGCCATTTGTTGGCTACCAAGATTCGGTCATGCGCACCGAGCTGCCTGCAGGATTTGATTTAGAAACCGTTGGCCTTGCGTTGCCTTCGGTGTACGAATCGGTTGCTTTGTGCCTTGATTCGCTGGCGCGATGGTTGTATCAAGAAAATATCAGGCGTAATCTGAAATAATCATAAAGGATTGAAATGATTTCCCAAGAAATAATTCAAGAAGCGACAAGGCGCCTTGTTAAGGCATATTCTCCAATAGCCGTTTATCTTTATGGTTCGTATGCTTGGGGAAGCCCCAATGAAGATGATGATCTCAATTTTTTGCTGGTGATCGACTCATCTCATGAAAAAGTTTCCAAAAGAGGGGGCAAGGCATTTGATGTTTTGTTGGGGCTAGAAATTCCTACAAACGTAACTGTTTTTACAAAACAAGAGTTTGATACGTTCTCTCAAGACGAAAAATCATTAACGTATGAGGTAAAAAGCAGAGGAAAGATCCTTTATGCCAGGAGTTAAAGATTGGCTCAAGAAAGCATCAAGTGATTTAAAAGCCTCTCAAAAATTATCTGATGATGACGAGACGCTTGACTGTTCCGTCTTTCACACACATCAGTGTGCAGAGAAAGCATTTAAAGCTTTTATTGTATCTCTCCAGCAAACAATTCCCAAAACGCATGATTTGCGGTTTCTGTTGGAACTTTGTGCGCGGGTTGATTCAGAGTTTATGCTTCTGTTAGAAGAAAGTAAAAATTTGAACTCTTATGGACACGATGCACGGTATCCAAATGACTATTTCCATGTTGATAAGCAAAAGGCGGAAGAAGCGGCTGAAATGGCTGCAAAAATTTTGATTGCCATCAAACAAAAATTAGCTGTTCAAATCTGATAGAAGTGCTTTGACTTGTAGTAAGCTCCCTTATACAACCGATACCTTATTTGATGGCGACAATTTTGCCGTGTGTTAACGATTGCAGGTTTGTAGAATTCAGCTTAAACACTGCGTGTGGTGTTCCGGCTGCTGCCCACAACTCATCAAATTGCAAAAGATCTTGATCAATAAATGTTTCCAGTGCCCGTTTGTGGCCGACCGGTGGAATACCACCAATGGCGAATCCGGTGACATTTCGTGTGAAACCAGCGTCTGCTTTGGTGATCTTTTCTCCAACCAGTTGTTCGATCTTTTTTTCATCAACGCGATTGACGCCGCTTGCCAGAACGAGGATTGGCTTGAGAGTCTGCTTGGTGCAAAAGATAAGCGATTTAACAATTTGCGCCACCTGACACCCAATGGCGTCGGCAGCCTCTTGTGCGGTGCGAGTGCTTGCTGATAGTTCGACAACTTTGAAAGCAAGACCTTTTTGGGACAAGATATCTTGGATACTCTGTGCACTTTTACTCAAATTTTCGTTTGACATGGCCAACTCCTCTTTATTTAATCGCAGATCAAGAAGTTATTCTGTTGTTGTCGCATCAATTTTTGGTCGGTAGGGCCGCTCCGGCACCAAGCCCTGATTAACCAACTCCAGGCATGCAGCACTGCAGGTGTTGCCAAGTTTCTCAACACAGGATGCGCAGCTAATAAAGTGCTTGTTACATTTTGCGTTGCGGCAGTTGGTGTACTCATCGCACGGTGTAGCGCAGAGATCGCACGTGCCGATAATATCGTCATTTACCTTGACGGTGATGCGTGCATCAAAAACATAATTTTTACCGCGAAAAAAGCCGTCGGGAAACTGTTCAACGTAGCGGTGAATGCCGCCCTCAATCTGATACACTTTTTTTGCTACACCCTTGGCACTTAAGTAGGCTGATGCGCGTTCGCAGCGGATGCCGCCGGTGCAGAACATCAATACTTCTTTGTCTTTGAACTGTTCGATATTATTATCGATGTACTCAGGAAAATCTCTAAAATGATTGACTGGTGGGGTGATGGCGTCTTTGAATGTGCCAACGCGTGCTTCATAATAATTTCTTCCGTCTAAAATAACCAGATCTTCAGGCTTTTTTTCCATCAGCTGGTGTGCTTGCTCGGGTGTCAGGTGCTGGCCTCCATTGTCCGGTGTAAGCGCTTCAGGCGCGATGCCCAAGTGAACAATTTCAGGCTTTACTTGAATTTGCAGCTTGTGAAAATAGTCATGCTGTCCATTGACGATGCTGTCTTTAAAATCAATGCCACCAAATAGCTCGTGGCTATTCATGGCCTGAATGTACGCATCGGTTGCGTGAAGGCTGCCACAGACCGTTCCGTTAATTCCCTCGGTAGCCAACAAGATGCGGCCGGTAAGCCCTAGCGAAGAGCAAAGCTCCTGCTGCCAGCCTTGGATTTCATGAGGGACGGGGACGTTAACGTATTTGTAGTACAGAAGAATTCTTTTTTTCATACGAGTTAATGGTTATAATTTGTTCTTTAAGGGTTGAGTACGTTGTATAAAAGTATAGCAGGGATGCCGGTTTTGCCAAAAGGAGAGTTGAATGAACCATCAGATTAAGCTTTTTATTGATCAGTTACAGGGCATGGCAGCCCAACAGTTTCCAGTGGGGCCCGTTTCAGCGTTGCTCCGCGAGCATGAGCTGTTGCTGGATTTTTTTACCCCCTATATTTTTTATCGGCCCGACCGGTACACCCGTAATTTGGTGTATCACAGCCCCGAATTTGAAATACTTATCCTGGCCTGGGGACCACATCACATAAGCCCCATTCATGGCCACGAGGGGGCAAAGTGCTGGATGCGGGTATTGGATGGGACGCTTAAATTTATGAATTATGATGAAGAGAAAGAGGGAACGGTGCATCAGACCATTTCTATGATGGGTGGCCCTGGCTTTGTGGATGGTCCGGCCGTGATTCATGCAGTCGAAAACCCCACCGAGCTGCCGGCCGTTTCACTGCATCTGTATGCGCGGCCTTATCGGCAATGTGACGTGTACAAGCCGGAATGCGGGCAGAAGGTTAAGATGCAGATTCATTATGATACGATGTATGGCAAGCCGGTTGAAGAATAAAAAATCCCGCACATGTCCTTCGAGACACTCGTCCTTTGCAGGACTCGTTCCTCAGGATGAGCGGGATTTAGCCCCGTTCGTGGTGAGGGCACACGAAGTGTGCGTCTCGAACCATACGAACGAATGATCTTACTTTTTGCGCATGTACATTTTCAAAAGCGCAGCAGCAACGTCAACCACCGTAACATCATCTTTTACAAGATTGTTTACGATTTTTGCGTATGACTCCGACTGTCTTTCATCAATCACTTTTTTGATGACATCAAGAAGCTTATTGATTTTAACTTCTTCAACATCTTGAAATGAAGGAATTGGCAGACGGGTAATCACTGCTCTGGTGTAACGCTTGATATCGCGGAAGCGATACTGTTCACTGCCAC
This sequence comes from bacterium, assembly GCA_023249955.1. Taxonomy (GTDB): domain Bacteria; phylum Babelota; class Babeliae; order Babelales; family RVW-14; genus JAHFBR01. The sequence goes on along the minus strand of JAHFBR010000005.1, from coordinate 12,537 downwards.
CAACAAGACTGAACGCTTTGCCCGATTTACCAGCACGACCGGTACGGCCGATACGGTGAACATAAGCTTCTTCGTCTTGTGGGATATCAAAGTTGAATACGATCTCCACATTGCTGACGTCGATACCGCGAGCGGCAACGTCGGTAGCAATCAGGATATCCACATCACCTTTTCTAAAGCGGTCCATCACCTTGTTACGTTTTTGTTGGGTCAAGTCACCATGAATACCATCAACGGCGTAACCGCGTGAACGGAGTTCGGTGACCAAATCATCAACGCGACGCTTGGTGTTGCAGAAAACGATAGCAAGTTTTGGATTGTGCAGATCGATCAAACGTGTGAAAAGCTCGAGCTTTCTGAACGATTCGATTTCAAAGTAAAACTGTTCAATTGCCGGTGCTGTAACCTTTTCGTGCGCAATCTTAATGATGTGAGGTGTGCGTTGATAGGTGCGCGCCAAGTACTGAATGGCTGCCGGCATGGTAGCAGAAAAAAGCAGTGTTTGGCGTGTTGATGGGGTTGTTTTGAGAATGGCTTCAATATCGTCTCTAAAGCCCATATCAAGCATTTCGTCAGCTTCATCAAGAACAGCAATTTTAACCGCTTTGAACGAAAGTGTTTTACGCTCAAGGTGATCCAAGACGCGTCCGGGAGTACCGATAATGATCTGTGCACCCTTGCGGATAGCATGGATTTGACGCTCAATAGGTTGTCCACCATAAATAGGTAGCGCAGGCAACTCAAGCGCATATTTTGAAAGCTTGTTAATTTCGCCTGCAACTTGAATGGCAAGTTCGCGCGTTGGGCACAAAACAAGTGCTTGTGGCGCACGAAGCTTAGGATCGATTTTTTCGATCAATGGAATACCAAAGGCGGCTGTTTTGCCGCTTCCGGTCATCGCTTGACCAAGAACATCTGTGCCTTGTGCAATAATAGGAATCGCTTCAGATTGAATAGGAGACGCTTCTTCAAAGCCCATGTCAGCCACGGCTTTAAGAATCTCTTTGGACAGTCCGAGTTCGTTGAATTTTAGTTTTTTTATCATAGGATATGGTTAGATACTTTCGATTCGAACAACCGTCATTGGTTGGCGGTGGCCAGTTTTGGTTCTTCGCTTTTTGCGACGTTGAAATTTAAAAATAATAACTTTTTGGCCTTTGGCTTGTTTGACAATACTTGCTTTCACCGCCGAGTTTTTGAGATATGGTTGTCCAAACTCAAATTTATTGTCACTAGATTTTTTAAAAACCACCTCACTGAAAGAAAGCTTATCACCAGCGTTTCCTTCAATTTTTTCTATAGCAACCGTCTTTCCAGGGATTGCTTGGTATTGCTTTCCACCAGTTTGGAAAATTGCATATTGGTTAAATGCTGGTTTCGGTGCTGTTTTCATGGTTTTTTGGCCTTTCTAGATCCAGATGAATACAGTGATAATTTTTGTAAGTTTTCTACCAGTAATATTCTTAATGGCACGATGTCTTAGTAGTTTAGCAAAGCCTATTTTTATGTCTAGAATTGTGATAAAAAGAGGCCGGCTGCCTGCATTATTCGCCTTCGCCAGAGAAATGGCGAGGGTGATCCCGCCATAGCTCGTAGAGCGACGGCGGATAGGCTACGGCGGAATGAAGCTGCAGAGCAGCTTCATTAACTATTTTTGTAGGCTTTCAACTTTTTTCAACAGAGTGCCTACGGGTAATGCAAGCTGTTTGTGTGCATGAACCAGCATGGCGCCAGCCTTCTGCTTGGTTTCAGGAGAAAGAGAGGCGACGATAGCCCCCAAAACTTTCTCTTTGTTGTACTTGACCCTTGTGTAGGCTGTGCTGCTGAAGAAGTCGCTTAGCGTTGCCAGCTCGCTGGCAGAAAGGGTTTTTGCCATAGCGTTCTTGAAATGGACACTAAACTGATTTGCCTGGTTACTGAACATATTTAATGAAAACGGCAGGTTATTAACTTTGACAAAGGGTTGAGATGCGATGAGCTCGTTACCCTCTGAAACGATAGTACCAACTAGCGTATCGATACTTTGGCCGTTATTGCTATTGTTGTTGGCAGATTGTATGGTAACGCTACCCCAAATTTTTGCCTTAAACTGTTGTACCGCGTTTGCGAGCTTGTCCAGGAGCGGTTTGCTTTCTGGCGCTAGGTGTTTATACTCCTCGGCTGCTTGGGCAATAAAGGTTTCCAAGGCAACACAGAAGGCGATAAAGAGTTTGATTAGCGGCTCTTTAGACTTTTTGATCTTGAGCAGTTCGCCCAGGGTGCAGAAGGTAATGAGGGTATTGGTGATGTTATCTGAAATTTTATCAGCCAATTGCGGGCTGTTGCGCATCTCGCTCTCTAAGGTCTTTTCCAGCGTCGACTGCATGGATTTAACAAACGCAATTGCCTGTTTGCATGCTTCGTCGTTCAAGATAATGTTCAGCTGTGCCGCCATCTCTGGTTGTGCAACCGGACATGCGGACAGAGTAACCCCTGCAGCAAGAGTAAATGCTAAAAGTTTTTTCATAGTATTACGAGTGTTGAAGTACATAATAATGCTCCCTCGTATCAAATGGCCTAGTAATTTTTTTTCTCTACAAAAATCGGCCAGTGCACTGATGGCTACCGTACGCGATTGTGAACTATGGGCCGGTACCTTGATGGTCCTCCCATGAACGGAAATAATTTCAAGATCTTATGCGTGAATGATATTTATGAGTATATATGAGCCCTAGAAAAAAGCAAAAGCGCTAGGGTGTGGACAGATAGAAATTTCTTTACCAGCGCAAAACTTCATCAAGAACAGTTTTTGTTGTATTTTTGCTGGTAACCGGCCCTTCAATGATCTTAGGGATGGGGGCCAGCTTGGGGTGGGAAAGCACTTTTTGGAGTACTTCTTTGCCTATCGTGCCCTGGCCAGGGAAGGCGTGGCGGTCCTGCATGCTGCCATGCGTATCAAGGGTATCGTTAAAGTGAATGACTTTGAGATTCTCCAGGCCCATGGTTCGATCGATGATATTTACCAGTTCATCAACCGGTTCCAGGTTGTAGCCATATGAAAAGGCGTGGGCAGTATCAAAACAAAAGCCTATTCGCTCAGGGAAATCGAGCTCGTTTTTTAACAGAACAAAATCTTCAAGATCGTTTCCAATGGTTTTTTTACCGTGGGCACTATTTTCAAGCAAAATTTTGACCTGGCGCTCCTGCTTGAGCAGGCTATTCAACATCTTGGCAAGCGTTGCAATGCCGGCCTTTTTTGACTGCGGATCGCTGGGGGAAGAAAGATATCCACGGGCTGAACCGGCGTGGAGTACTAGATAGTCAAGCTCCAGTGTTGCAGCCATACGCAGCTCTTTTTTGAGCAGCATTTTTGAGAACGCAAAGGTCTCTTTGTTGCACGTTGCCGGATTGATCCAATACGAGCTGTGTACAAAAAGGGGGCCGAAGTTTGGTCGTGCGGCCAAAAAGGCCTCTTTATCCTTAGCATTGAGTGTGATGTGGGTGGTAGCCTTTTGCCGAATAAGAAAGAACTGAAAAGTTGAAAGACCAAACTCGTTGGCCTCTGCAACAACATTTGCGAGCGTGTCTTTTACGCGTAAGTGAAGTCCGATGGTGTGTTTAGAGCTCAATTTTATCCTTCAGAAATTGTGCATCAAAATAGGGTGTTAAAAGTTTATAAAAATCATTTTTTACGCGCAGCAGCCCCTCCTGCGTGTCTGATTCAAAGCGCAAACAGATGACCGGCTGTGTATTTGATGCTCGTACCAATCCCCAGCCATACGCCATGTGGGCACGAATGCCATCAATGGTGATCAGCTCTGAGTCGGTGCGTTGTGCAAAAACATTTTTTACATGGTCAACGATAATGGCCTTATCAGCATCTGAGGCGCAGGCAATGCGGAACTCCGGCGAGCTGATTTTATGCGGGATGCGCTCCAAAAGCTCATCCAGTGTCTTGTTACTTTCATACAGCAGCTCAAAGGTGCGCAGCGCGGCATAGATACCGTCATCATAACCAAAGTAGCGGTCATGAAAGAAAAAGTGGCAGCTCAGTTCGCCCGCCAGCAGAGCCTTATTTTCGGCCATTGCCTTCTTAATCAGTGAGTGTCCTGACGGTGCAATGCATGGCTTGGCTCCCCACTGCTTGAGTGCATCAATCAGGCTTCCCGAGCTTTTGATGTCGCATACCACGGTGGCTCCTGGGTTGGTTTGCAGCACCTTTTGTGCAAACAGTGCCAGCATCTTATCGCCTGCCACCAGGACCCCAGACTTGGTCATGGGGTTCATGCGGTCGCAGTCTCCATCAAGTCCCAAGCCAACCTCAAGTGCTGCATCTTCACACAGAGCATCAGCTACAAAGGTCATGTTTTCCGGCACCGTTGGGTCTGCCTCGTGGTTGGGGAAATCTCCATCAACCTCAGCAAACAGCAGTTTAACATTGGGCCAGTTCATGCGCTTAACCAGCTCTGGCATGGCCGTACCGGCCGTTCCGTTGCCGCAATCAATGATAGCATTAATGCCAAAGCCGTTCAAATGCTTGAAGTGATCAACCAGATAATCGATATAATCATTCAGAATTGCATGTGCCGAGAGACTGCCATTGCGTGCCTGCACAGGGGCGGCAAAGCTCTTTTCTTGGTATATTTTTTTAATTGTTTGTACCTGAGCACCCCAGATACCCCACATCTTTATGCCGTTGTACTCTTTGGGGTTGTGGGAGGCCGTGATGACCAGTGCTGTGGGAAGATTAAAATGTTGTACTGCGAAATAGACTGCTGGAGTTGGGCATATGCCAACATCGATGACGTCAAAGCCCATGTCGCACAAGGCGTTGATGATGGCACTGTGCATGATGAGAGAATGGCTACGCCCGTCTCTGCCCACGATGCATTGAGTAATGCCAGGATGTTTTTGTGTCCAAAATGTTGCTATTGCTTTGGCCAAATCATAGACCTGATCAAGCACCAGCTCGCTGCCCACGATTCCGCGAATGTCATATTCTCTGAAGATATTTGATTTCATTGCGTACTCTCCTCATGCTTACATGCGAATGATAGATGAGATGTTAGTGTACGCAAAATTTATTATTTTTTAAAGCCGATTATGCCGTTGGGGCAGGTGCGGTGGCTGCAGGCATTGGCTGTTGTTGAGGCTTGGATTGATTGACCTTGGCTTGTTCTTCTTTTAAGCGATCTTGAACGTCGGCCGAAATTTTGTGAACGACGGGTGTCATGAAGTTACGATAAAAACTGGTGATATAAAAATAGGTGGCGTTGTATGCATAGATGACGCCATCAAGAAAACTATTAAAGCCCTCTTGAATGCTCTTTTTCCATGTTGGTTGATAGAGATTAAAAATCAATGACTGATCAAGGTTGGTGAGCTGCTTGCGCACCACATCATTGCTTGCCAGGGTGAGTTGAGCGGCTTTTGCCTGCCGCTCCAAGGTTTGTGTCTGTTGCCAAAACGTTTGGTACGAACGTTCGTTTTGGATAATGTTTTTTTCTGCCGCATCCAGCAGGCCTGTAATATCAGTGCTGGTGCTTGCAGTTGTCAGGGCTGCAGGAGTGGCTCCTGCAGCTTGTTGTGGTTGTGCTGTTGGCATTATTGGATGTGATGGTGTTGGTGCTGCTGGGACCGGTGGTTTTGGTGCAGCGCCAAACAGAGCATCTTTGATGGTGGTAAAGGTGACATACAAAATGCGCAAGGCGCCGGTTACCAGATCGGCAATGCGGCTGAGTAGGTAGTGAACAAATGTTTTTTCTGTTTTAACTTCTTCATTTGCTTTCTTTTCTGAAAAGAGCCAGGACTGAAAGCTTGACGCGTGCTGTGGAGCTGCTTGTGGTGCTGTGGTTGGTTGTTGCTCAATCTGTGCTGCTTGAAGCGCTACACCTTTTGCTTGCAGTTGTGTAATGCTTGCTTGCACGGCCTGAATGCGTGATTGCATAGAATCAGCGGCTGATTGAAATGGTGTTAACACGTCGCTTTGTAGCGCCTGTTGTGCCTTGGAAAGTGCATCAAGATTTTGGTTTACTTCATCGCGGATTTTTTTTGCAGCGTCAGGAGCGGTTTGTGCCAGAATCTCCATGCTCTTTTTGCGTGTTTGCAGTGCGAGCGTTTTACCTTTTTCCACCTCTTCATCAAGTTTGGTGAGCAGTTTCTTGAGTGTTGCTTTTGTTTCATGCAACGATGCTAACTGCTTGTTGATCTCTTCAAGATCGTTTTTATAAGCATCGGGTGAAACGCTTGGTTTTGGTGCGGTAGATATTGGAGCAACAGGGGTTGGTGTAACGACTTGGGCCACGGGTGCCGCAGGTGCTGGAGTTGGTGTTACGGGTGCAGTTGCTGATGGCATTCCAGCCGCTGCAGGTGCCGCTGTGGCTGCTGGCATCGATGCTTCAGTTGTTAATGGTATTGATGATGCTGCTGGTTGTGTTGGAGCAGGAGCCCCAGCATCTGACTGAACGGGCATTGCATGTGTAGGCGGTATTGCCGCGAGTAATGGCAGGATGCAGACGGTCAGCACATAAGATATTTTACTCATAGAGTCTCCTTATTTTTTATCAGAAGAAGTTAGCGTTTCTTGAACAACGCCTTGGGCAATGCTGGTGTTTTGTAAAAAGTCATCGAAGGTGGTTACGATTGCAAAATATTTTTTATAGAGCTCTTCACGTGTTTTGACCATTTGGTCAACCGTTTGTGCCATTTTTTCAAGGATGCCCTCGGCATCTTTAAAGAGATTGATGATTTCAGGATTTGCAGCTTGTGCCATGCCAACTTTGTCTTCGGCCAGATCGGCAGTATCGGGCCACGCAAGTTGTGTTGCTTGAACATCGCCTGCTGGTGCAGCTGCCGGTTGCGTTGCGTCCGGTGCCGGTGCTGCAGGAGCTACCTGGGCATCTGGTGCAGGCGCTGGTGCTGGCGTTTGGGCATCAGGACTTGGCATTGCTGGCGGTGTGGCCTGCGCGTCTGGTGTTGGTATGGCTGGTACGGCATCAAATACGCCAGAGGGCATTGTACCGGCAGGTGGTGATGGAGCAACTGAAAGGTCTGGCATTGCGTTGCAATATGTAACGATCAAAAAAAGTATAGCCCAAAACATCATGACGCTTCCCTCACAATTCAAAAATAAAACTCCCCTGTACGGTTACAAGGGAGCCTATCATGTCTGAATTACAGAAAGCAACTTACTGCGCAGGTGGAATGGTTGGAGCGGTTGGTATTGTTGGGAGTGCTGGTGCTCCAGGAGCTACTGGCATTGTGGGTGCGATTGGCTGTGATGCGGGAGCCACTGGTTGCACACTCACGGTTTGTGGTGTTGGCGCAGGAGCACCCACGATCATGTTTTTAAGTGACCCAATGCCCTGAAAGACGCGGGCAATAAGACCAATGAACATGTCGTAGATTGATTGGTACCATGTACGTGGTGCAGGCTTTTTCTGCGCTGCTGCAGCTTGACGTTGTTTTTCCAATAAAACGCGTTCAAGATCTTGTTGCTGCTTGGTAGTTAGATCTTTCGCTTTTGCCTCTTTGACGCGCTCTGCACGGTTTTTGATAAAGAAGCCCTCTTCTTCAAGCTTTTTTACTTGCTCAAGGGTTTTGGTCTTTTGAGTTTGGATTGTGGCCATGACTGCATCAAAGTCTTGGCTCAGGTCGGCGCCCAAATAGGCTTGAACGTTTTTGATTTTTTCAAGAATCGAGAGCTTGATTTCATAATAACGATCGCGTGCTTTATTGTGATCAATGATGCTCCACAACTCATTGGCGACGCTGCGTGCGCGTGTTGCATCCTCTTGAATGGTGTGCAGGTGTTCATCAAGCTTGTTGAGCCGGTCGATCAATGATTGTGCCAGATCTTCGACCGATTTCATATCAAGCTTAAGTTGATCAAGCTGTTGGCGGGAGATTTTTAAAGTATTTTCAATTGCTTCGGACTTTGCTTGAGCCTCGCGGTCCGGCTTTTGACCCGGCGCAATGCCTAGCGCAATCAGCGAGCTTGTTTTCTTTTTTTCCAAGTAGCGCATGATGCCATCAAACAGCTCTTGCACCTTGCCCTGTCCCAGGCCGAGCTGCTTGTAATATTCATCCAGCTCAGCATCGATGGTGTTAAATTTTTCGATAAACGATTTACGGATTGATTCTGCCTGAACGGCAATTTCCTGAATCTCTGCATTGGCTTCATGTGCCTTAATGAGCCATTCGCGTTTTTTTACCCAGTTACCCTGGACGCCGATTTTGTCGGCTCCATTGACCGTCTCAGGGCCTTGGGGTGTAGGTGCAGCGGCGTCGCCTGCGGCCATTTGATTTGCATCAAGTGGGACACTGGCAAAATCAGCATTCGCTGGCATTGCGTTGAGTGCTGAGGTCAGAACCATGGCCCACGAGCCAACCAGGCATATGCGCTTTTGCTTCATTGCTGCACCTTTACAATAGATTATAATGTTTTTGCAAGGTCCTTGAGCTCTTTATAAAGACTCTTTACAAGCTCTTCGGCTTCAGAAGATGTATAGCTCCACATCACCCCTTGCTCTACCTTTGTTAAAATAGAACGATCAGATTTAATGTCAATGATGTCAATGCGTACGATGTTCATGAGTGGGTGGACTTGTGATGGTGCGCGTACAACACCAGCTCTGCCAAGAACACTGTAGGCGATATTATTTTCGCCCAGAAAGCATATCATCACCTTTTTTTGCCAAACCATGTTGTGGTAGCCGGTGTGTTCTTTATGGATACTGAGCAACAAACTCTCTTGCCCCTTGGGATAGATGCATTGAACAGGTGTCGTGTTTGGTATGCCTTTTTCGGAGAATGTTGCAAGCATGCCCAGGCAACGTTCCGTTTTCAAAAAATCAATCAGATCTTCAGGCAATTTTACCCCAACGTGTTTTGCCATATGCTTTCATGTCCTTACGCTATGAGGGTGAAACTTATAAAGTGAGTAAACGAACTACAATTTCATTTTCCAGTGCCATGCCCTTGCGCGTGAGCATAACTCGATCATTTTCTATCTCAATTAACCCCGCGCTTTTGAGCTCATCAATGTTGGCTTGCAGTGATTGAACATCGCAATCACTTAAAAAGTATACCATACGATGCAAGGCCATGCCCTTTTTTTGTCGCAAACCCAGCATCAGAAGCTCTAATTGCTCCTGTTCAGGGGTCAAAATTTCTTGGGTTGCAGGGATGTGGGGCGCCTCGGTTAAGTAGGTGGTCAGGTTGTTGGTGTTAACACTGCGTCGCTGACCATCAAAAGAGGCGGCGCCAACGCCAAAACCTTTGTATGGCCTGCGGTTCCAGTATGCCTGATTATGGGTTGAGACATGTCCCGCACGTGCAAAGTTTGAAATTTCATACTGTTCAAAGCCGTTCTCTTCAAGCATCTGTGCTGTTTTTTCATACAGCTCGACCATGGACTGATCGTCGGCAAGTTTTACATCACCTCGCTCTACTTTAAAATACAACGGCGTTTTTTCGTGTATGGTCAAAAAGTAGACCGAGATATGTTTAATGGGCCAGGTTACTGCCAGCTGAATGGTTGCAAGCCACTCTTCTGTGGTAACTCCAGGAAGGCCTAGGATAAGGTCAACGGAGATATTGTCAAAATATTTTGGTGCAATGCGCATGGTGCGTAGCACATCACTTGCTCGTTGGCGACGATTGAGCTTGAGCAAAACGTCGTCATTCAGGCTCTGCACGCCGATGCTCAATCGCGTGATGCCAATCTCGTGCCAGCGTTCTAATTTTTCTTCATCAATATCGGCAGGATTAGTTTCGATCGTAATCTCCTGAATCTCTTGAAACGAAAAATGCTTGCGCAGTGTTGCAAACAGTTCAGTGATCCATTCCAGTGGATATAGGCTTGGGGTCCCACCGCCCAGAAAAATTGTTTTGATGGGATGTTGTGGGGGCAGTTGTTGTGCAAACCCTGCAATCTCTTTGAGCAATGCGTGATGATAGCTTGTTTGATATTCGCTGTGCTGTTCAAACGCAACAAAGTCGCAGTAGTGACATTTAAAACTGCAAAATGGCCAATGAATATAAAGGTGATCTGGATAACGGTTCATGAGCTTATGGTTGTTAACGGGACTGCGATAATGGACAACAACTTATTTCAGGGATCCCTAAAACCCCGTTCACCCTGAGCGAAGTGAGTCCTCTGGACGAGCGGAGTCGAATGGGTCGTTATGTAATTTTTTTGTGTTCGTACCCGTTCGACTTCACGACACGAGGTGTCGTTTCGCTCAGGGCGAACGGACTTATTGATTCATAGTTACTGTTCTTCGTAGCGTTGCCTAGTTCTTTCGACCATGCTTACCATTGCCTGCAGATCTGCATCGGCTTGTGATCTGAGCGCTTCCATGTTGGCAAATTTAATCCACAAGGCGCCGTCGGCAATTTTTTTGAGCACCGCAATTCAAGCCACGCAACAAGTTCTTCGTCAGTCTTATCGCTGACTTTCCAGCCGTAGCGTTCATGCAAATACTGCTTGGTAATAACCGTGAGCGCAAAATAAAATTTTTTGTAATCGGCCTTGCTGCTCAGTTGCATGCCTGCAAGTTTGGCAAGTTCTTGTGTTGCCCATTCCCACGCTGTGATCTTTTTTTTGCGTCGCGTAACGATAAGATAGATGATTGCTGTAAGAGCAATGGCGCAGGCTATGCCAACAATAATTTTGAACCACAGTGTTTGCCAAAATGGTATGTAATAAAAATCGTAAATATCGTGAAAGTCGACAATGTTTTCTATGCGGTCCATGCTAAATCTGTCTCCTGATGCGGTGGTGAAAGAATTTGATGAGTGGCTGTATGAATGAGTGTCCAACGGTTATATCCAATAAATCGATACGAAATTTTTCAAACATGCGCTTTTGTTCCATTAGTCGTGCGTGCAAAAAGTGTGTCAAAAAATGCTGAGCAGATGCGGCATTGCGGGTATCAAGCGTCATGGCTGTGCCTGTTTCACTGTCCTGAATTTCAATAAATCCAACATCAGGAAAGCTTTGTTCGCACGGATCCATCATTCTGACGCCAACCAGATCGTATTCGCAGCTAGCAACCTTTAAAAGTTTTTGATACTGATGCACGTCATCAATCCAATCAGAGATCATAAAAATAATGGCATTGCGTTTTTTTGCTTTAATCAAAAAGCGCAGCGCTGCAGCAATATCAGTCTTTTGGCCGCGAGGCTTGATGGTAAAAATTGTTTCAATAATCTTGCCCAGGTGTACATTGCCCTTGCTGGGTGGTATCCACAGTTCCACAGCGTCGGTAAAAAAAAGTGCGCCCACTTTGTCTTTATTATTGCTTGCAATAAACGTCAGCGCTCCGGCAAGTTGCGCAATGCTTTCGCGGCGCAGTTCATGTTGCGAAGAGTAGTCGGTTGAGCCGGAAAGATCGATGGCCAAAATTACGGTTCGGTCGCGTTCTTCAATGAACTGCTTGACCATGATCTTGTTCATTTTTGCCGAGCTGTTCCAGTCGATTGATCGTACATCGTCGCCCATCTGATACTCTCTGATCTGATCAAATTCAAGCCCCGAGCCTTTGAAGGCAGAAAGATAATCACCGGCAAGCGTGCTTTGCATGATGCGCTTGGTTTGGATTTTTATCTTTTTAATTTTGCTTTGGATACTTTGATCAATCATGTTTTGTCTTTCTGTACGTGATCCCATTCGTATGGTTCGAGACGTCCCTCGCTATGCTCAGGACTCCTCACCACGAACGGGATAAGTGCCGCTCGTGGTGAGGAGCGTGGACTTATGTCCGCGCGTCTCGAACCATACGAGCAAAATTACATCTACCACAACGCGTCCATCTCCTTTTGCAACACATCAGGAAGCTTAACCGTTCCATCAGCCTGCTGATAATTTTCAATCAACGCAACCATCAAGCGTGGCAACGCCAGCGATGATGCATTGAGCGTGTGCACCAGGTTGGGTTTAGCGTCAGTCGTTTTGCGATAACGAATCTGTGCGCGACGCGCTTGAAAGTCGGTGCAGTTGCTGCACGATGAAACTTCGTAGTAACGATCTTGTCCCGGCAGCCACACTTCGATATCAAACGTTTTTGCTGATGGAAAAGAGCAATCCTGCGTTGCCAACAAGCTTACTTGATAATGCAGTCCCAACATTTGCAAAAGTTTTTCGGCGCACGCAACCATGTACTCAAGTTCAGCAAAAGATTTTTCTGGTTCGCTGATCGAATACAGTTCAACCTTTTCAAATTGATGAATGCGAATCAGCCCGCGTTCGGTTGATCCATAGGTTCCCGCTTCGCGTCTAAAGCAGCTGGTCCATGACGTCATGCGAATGGGTAGTTGCTCGGCGGGCAGAATTTTGCCAGCAAAGACATTGGTCAAATTAACCTCTGCGGTGGGGATCAGGCACAAATTTTCGTCTTCAACTTTATAATAATCACCAGCAAATTTGGGTAGGTTGCCGGCATTGTATAATCCTTTTTCATTCACCAAATATGGTGGCAGCATTGGCTCAAAGCCCTGCGATGCATTATTTTTAAGCATCAGGCGCGTGAGCGCATAAATCATTTTAACGCCCTG
>JAHFBR010000100.1 GCA_023249955.1 bacterium | reverse complement strand
AAGAGTCGTGCGGTTCTGCCGTTGCCGTCAACAAATGGGTGAATGGTCACCAACTTGATGTGGAGCAGTGCTGCAAAATGCACCGGGTGGTGCGTCTGCCTGAGTTGCGCAATGTCTTCACAAAAGGCCTTCATGAGGCTGGGCACTTTGTCTGCCTGTGGAAATTCAAAATTGGTCCCCGTAACAACGACACTCTTTTTGCGGTATGATCCAGCATTTTGTTCATCAATGAGATAATAAAAAAGACGGTGGAGCTCCAGAATATCGCGCTCACCAAAAGAGGCATCGTTTATTTTTTGATACATAAAATCGTATGCCTGGCTATGACCCAGCACCTCAAGATGCTCGCGCATTGTTTTACCGCCAATCGTCAGGCCGTCTTCCAAAATAACTTTGGTTTCTGTTTCGGTCAGCGTGTTGCCCTCCAGAGCGTTGCTGGAGTACGTCAGACCAACGCGAAAATACTCTTTGAGCATGGGCATAAGATGCGATGGCAGTGGTCTTAGGCTATCGATCTCTTTTTTGAGTTTATCAATATCCGGGGTACGATCTTTTAACATAGCGATCTCCGGTATGTTTTGTGGACTGGGTCGATGATTGTTGAGAACAAGTATATCACAAACGCTTCTGTTGGGTTAGAATAGCAATAATTCGGTGCAACGGAATAGTAACCCACCGTTCGCCCTGACCCGTTCGATTACGCGACACAGGAGTCGCTCCACTCCCGCCGTCGCCAAGGCTATGGCGCGCAGGCAGGGTTGGTCGGACACTCGTCCCCCCGTTCGCCCTGAGCGAAACGAGTTCGAAGAACGAGTGAAGTCGAATGGGTACGAACGCGAAACGTAAAAAAGTATGCTAGATTTTTATGTATACATGCTTAAATGCAGCGATGATTCTTTTTACATCGGACATACTGATAATTTAGAGAAGCGCATTGCGGAACACAATATAAAAAAGTTTTGCGGCTACACAAGCACCCGCTTGCCGGTGAAATTGGTTTTTATGCAAACGTTTCCATCTCGGTATGAAGCACTCGTTGCAGAACGCAGGCTTAAAAAATGGACGCGAAGAAAAAAAGAAATTTTGGCGCAGAGTGGGTGGGAAGGTTTTGAGCTGCTCAAGCAAAAATAAGACTTGGGTTCGTACCCATTCGACTTCACTCGTCCAGGGGACTCGTTTCGCTCAGGGCGAACGGGGGACGAGCTTCCGACTACCCTGAGTGGAGCGACTCCTGCGTCGCGTAATCGAACGGGTCAGGGCGAACGGGGGACGAGTGTTGGAGCACTACCCAACCCTTGCCTCACACCTGAATTCACAGTACACTCTCCCAACATTCACGTTGGCAAGAAAAAAAATCTGGGAAAGGGTGCACCATGAGTTTTCATCTTTCAAAAAAATCGATTCTCAAAAAAACAGCACAAGTCAGCATGCTCACGCTGCTCAGCCGCATTTTGGGAATTTTCCGCGAATTTTTAATGGTCCGTTATCTGGGCGTGGGCGCCGTTTCAGACGCGTTTATTGCCGCCTTCAAGCTGCCCAACTTTTTCCGTCACATCTTTGCAGAAGGTGCACTCAACGCCTCATTTGTTCCGGTCATGGTCAAAACAGTCAAAGACGGCAACCGAGCCGAGGCCAACGGCCTGATGACCATCTCGTTTCTGTTTTTTGAAGGCCTGGTGCTGCTGATCTATCTTTTTGTGTTGATCAAAACCAACTGGGTCTTGTTAGTGTTAGCGCCGGGCTTTTCTGCCGAGCAAGTGGCCTACACCATTCCCTTTTTGCGTATTCTTTTTTCATTCCTGTTTTTTATCTCCAGCAGTGCGCTTTTGAGTGGGGCACTAAACGCCGTCAACCACTTTTTTGTGCCGGCCTTTGGCACACCACTCTGGAACATGATTTATATCGGCTCGCTGGTGCTGTGTCTTTCGTACGCCCTGCCGGTGACGTATCTGTGCGTCGGCATTATTTTTGGCGCCTTCGTTTTGTTTGCGCTGCACCTGGTGGTATTCTTCAAGCATAACTTCACCTTCGGACGCATTGATGCCGGTTCCATCGCCGCTTTTAAATCGGTGATGGCCAAATTTTTGCCCTGCCTGTTTGGCGTCAGCATTGTCGAGCTGAATCTTTTTATCAGCGGCAGCATCGCTTCATTTTTGCCCAAAGGTTCCATCTCGTTGTTGTACTATGGCAGCCGGTTCATGAATATCCCCCTGGGCATGTTTGCCGTCGCCTTTTCAAGCATCATGTTGCCGCACTTTTCGCGCCTGGTGCTGTACGCACCGCGTCGTCTCAATTTTTATCTGCTGGAAATAGCAAAATTTGTGACTTGGATCATTTTACCCGCCATGCTGTTTTTAATGTTTGTATCGCGCGATCTTTTTATCTTTTTGCTCGGCGCCAAAGCAACGCCTAGCCACGTGCATCAGGGCTGCATCATTTTGATCTTGTACAGCAGCGGCCTGCTGTTTTTGTGCGTAAATAAAATTTTATTGAGCATGTTTTACGCGCTCAAGGACACCTGGTCCACCACACTTGCTGCCGGTCTGTGCGCGCTGATCAACGTGGTGGGCGACCTGTTGGGCATCTGGCTGTTTGGCGTTTACGGCATCGGCGCTGCCAATACCATCGCCGCGCTGGCCATGACGCTTGCCTGCCTGATCTTTTTGCACAAACGCCACAAGCTTTCGTTCTACGTCGGCCAGTATCTGCACTTTTTTGTGCGCTACCTGCTGCAGCTTGCCTGTGGTTGCGCACTTTTTGTCGGCAGCTATCGTCTGGCGCAGCATCTGCTGACATCGATCGGCTACAGCTGGTTTATGACCACCAGCTACGGATTTTTTATGACCGCATGCATGCTGATTGCCGTTACCATGATCTTTTTATTTATCACACGCAATCTTTTTGGGCTCAAAGTGTATTTTTTGAAGCGTTAGCGCTGCAAGCCGGAGTGAAAT
Source organism: bacterium (assembly GCA_023249955.1). Taxonomy (GTDB): domain Bacteria; phylum Babelota; class Babeliae; order Babelales; family RVW-14; genus JAHFBR01. The sequence goes on along the minus strand of JAHFBR010000100.1, from coordinate 1,834 downwards.
GCTTTTATGAAAAAAAAATTTACTCAGCCGGCCAAAGGTGCAATCCAAAGGCCGGGCAAGGTGAGCGATGATGCAAAAATGCAGAAAATTTATGAAGAGATTGTTGCCAAGTACCACAAGGCTCTAAAAAAGCTGGCTGAGATGTAGTGCCAGAAGTTTTTGCAAAGTTGTAATCACGTGGGGCAGGGTTGTTGGGTTCATGATTCGAGACGCTCGGCTGATCGCCTCGCTCATCACCACGAGCGGGGGGCGGCAATTGTTCTCTGATTAATTTTTCCCAATAAGCGCAATTGAGCAGACGCGGCGCGAAGCGCTGTCGCTGCGATTTTGCGCGCCTGCCCGTCGAAGCTACCTGAGCGTAGACGGGTAGCAGGTCCTAGGGGCGCAGACCCTAGTTCGGGATCCCCAAGGTGTTCGAACTCAACACCTTGGGTCGGGTGTGGGTTGAAGACCCACAATTTTGAAGACAGATTCGCTGAAACGTGAAGCATCATCATGATGCGTGAAGATGGGAACGAGGCCCTTGCCGAATCGAGAGAGAAAAAAACTATTGCTTTTTGCAAAACCTCTCATTACCCTAAATTCATGTTTCTGTCTCTAAAAAAAAGGAGTTCTTTATGAGAAACAAGATATTTGTGGTTGCCATTGCGTTGGTGGCGTTTCATGGTGCGCGATTGGGAGCGTCGGTAACGAGTGGGCCAATTGCCGGTACAACTAAGTACGCCAAAACATTCTTCGCGCCTGCAACAGCAACAGCCTCGCCTGTTTTGTACGTGGCTGCCCCTGTCACTATAGATGCAACCAAAAAAGCATTCACCGTCGCCAGTATAACGCAGGGCAAAAATGCTGATGGTTCCGCGAAAGTTACTGTCACGCCATTGGCACCTGAGAAAACTACGCTCAATGATCAGGTGGGTGTGGCAAATCCACTTTTTGGTGAGAAAATTTCACATCTGACACTTTGTATTCCAGCAGACCATAAGCCTGTGGTCGCGGTTGGTAAGAAGGTGTACGTCATAACAAATGGAGATGATGGTTCCACGGTGGGTACCCATGATGATGGTGTTGCGATTAAAGTATCCATCAACGATGCTGCGGGTAACGCGATAGACAAAGACGTTGTTGCGATGGCGGTGAGTGATCTTATGCCTGATACCAAAGGCTTTGGAGCGGTAGCGCAAATGGGTAAGACCTGGGGTGCGGATGACGGTACAGATCGCGGCATCGCAGTCCTTGCGCCCGACGCAGGTGCAAAATTTCTGGAGGTCTTCGATGCAACCGATTTTTCGATCAAAGGGGCAGTGAATAAAGCCCGTAAGACTGAGTTGCGGGTGGTGAAGGATAATTTTAATGCTCTTGATCTTGCAGCTGTGCAAGCTCTAACCGCACAAACGGATGTGGCAGCTGGTGTTGGCGGCGTTAATGCTGCGAAGGTTGCGTCCGTTGCTACAGGAGTTCTGCAGGCGATGACCAACGAAGTTGCTGCTGCTGTAGGTGGTAACCCTGCCGCGGTCTCAGCGGCCGTGGCAGCTAATGATGCTTTAGCTTTAACTGCTGGGTTAGTTGGTCTTGATGTTTCAGTTAAAGCTGCAGCAACTATAGCAATTAATGCGGCAATTGCTGCGGTTAAAGCAGACGTTGCGGCTGCGGCTGCAGCTGGAGGGGCGACTGTTGCTAGCACAAAGAAAGCAGTCGAAGATCTTGAGGCCGATTTTAATTATTATGATACTAAAGCAACAGCAGCGGCTGCTGTGGACATTCCTGCCGTTCAAGCGGCAGTTGCAGAGCAAGCGTTTCTTGCCGACAAATCAAACATTCTAACTTCTTTTGTCGA
>JAHFBR010000099.1 GCA_023249955.1 bacterium | reverse complement strand
AAGAAAAAAACCGCAAAACGTAAAACAGCAAAGCGCAAAACAGCAAAAAAAAAAGTAGCAAAAAAGCGCGCTAAGAAATCTGCCAAAAGAAAAGTAGCTAAGAAATCGGCTACTCGCAGAATGAAAATGCGCATTATTGCTGCTTTCAAAAAATAACATATTTTTTGATATGCAAAAAAAGTGATCCGCCTTAAAAACGGGTCACTTTTTTTTTGAGGAAAATATTGTGAAGCTCAAGATTAAATTTTCTCATGTCCTCAGCTTCGTGCTCGGGGTTGTTATCACCTTGGTTTTTGTTTACGGTTGCTATCGCTGGCATATCGAGCGTATCATGCAACGAGGCTTTATTCGCAATGCGATCAGTTATATCAGAGGGCAATTTTAAGGAGGTTTTATGAAGCTTTCTACGTTATTGATGTTTCTTGCCGGCTTGGCCATTTCGATTGGGCTGATATATTTTGGCTACCGCTGGTTCGTGAAAAAAAATATTCGCCGCAATGTTATTGAACGTACGTTGGCCATCGTAAAGCCAGATGCCGTACGTGCACACCATACCGGCAAAATTATTGATAAAATTGAGCAAGAAAACTTTACCGTCATCGATCTGCGCAAGGTACAACTTGATCGCGAGCAGGCAGAAAAATTTTATGAAATGCACAAAGATAAAAAGTTCTTTCACCAGCTGGTTGATTACATGACCGGAGGCCCAGTTGTGGTCATGATTCTTGAAAAAATGAATGCTATTATCGATTGGCGTGATTTGATGGGTGCTACTGACCCTGCCAAGGCAAAAGAGGGCTCCATTCGCAAGCTTTTTGGCACCGATATCGGCAAGAATGCGGTCCATGGCTCGGATAGCCCTGAGGCAGCACATCGTGAAATTCGCTTCTTTTTTGCTGATCGTATCAAAGAGTAAAAAATTAAGGGGGCCGCAAAGCCCCCTGCAAATTACTTAATCGCTAGACCACTACCCTTTACATCCACCGTAAATACTTTCCGTTCAGGGTTTTTGAGCATCTCGACAGCCAGCGGGCTAACCACATACTGCTGAATGACACGTTTGAGCGGGCGGGCTCCAAATTCTTTGATATACCCAAGCTCACCAAGCTTATCAACGGCTTTGTTGGTTATCTCAAGCTCGATATTTTTATCACGCATGCGCTCTTTGAGTTCTGCAAGTTGCACCAACACGATCTTGCCCATGTCTGCCGGCATGAGCGAACGGAAGAACACCGTTTCATCAATGCGATTCAAAAACTCAGGCCTGAAATATTTAAGCAAAAGTTTTTCGATCTCTTGACGCACTTTTGGGGTAATTTCGCCACCAGCTTCCAAAATCAGATCTGAACCGATGTTTGAGGTCATGATCACGATGCAGTTTTTAAATGAGACAGTACGCCCCTGTGAATCGGTCAAGTGACCTTCATCAAGAATCTGCAAGAACAGATTAAAAACATCGGGGTGTGCTTTTTCAATTTCGTCAAACAACAAAACGCTGTAGGGATGACGACGCACCGCCTCGGTCAGCTGACCACCCTCTTCGTAGCCAATATACCCAGGAGGCGCCCCAATCAAACGAGCAACCGCATGTTTTTCCATGTACTCCGACATATCAATGCGAATAAGTTTGTGCTCATCGTTAAAAAGATAATCGGCCAACGTTTTAGCAACCTCGGTCTTGCCAACGCCGGTTGGACCTAAAAATAGAAATGATCCGATCGGCTTGTTAGGATCTGCAATCCCGGCACGATGCACCCGGATGGTGTTGGAAATTTTGGTGATCGCTTCATCCTGGCCGATAACGCGGCGATGAAGTTCGGCTTCCATTTCAATAAGTTTTTGGCTTTCGTCAGCTTTTAGCTTTTCTACCGGAACCTTGATCCATCGAGCCAAGACGGCCGAGATATCATCTTCATCAACCTCTTCTTTGATCAGCTGCGTTGGCAGTTTTTTGAGCTTGGCATGCTGCGCTTCAATTTTCTTTTCAAGTTCAGCAAGCTTGCCGTATTTGATCATCGATGCTTTGGCAAAATCACCCTCGCGCTCTGCTTGGGCATAGGCAACCTTTGCATCTTCGATCTGGCCTTGAATTTTTTGGATCTCTTCAAGCGGCTTGCGCTCTGCTTGCCACTGCTCCAGTTTGATGCGATGTTGTTCTTTCAAATTGCTCAACTCTTTTTCTAAATCTTTGAGACGTTGCTGTGATGCTTCGTCCTTTTCTTTGCTCAGTGCAACTTTTTCGATTTCAAGCTGACGTACCTTGCGATCAATCTGATCAATCTCTTCGGGCTTTGAATCGATCGCCATTTTGACCATCGATGCCGCTTCGTCGATCAAATCGATTGCCTTGTCCGGCAGAAAACGATCGGGGATCATGCGTGCTGATAAATTAACCGCTTTAACGATTGCCTGGTCTTTGATGCGAATACCATGGTGCAATTCGTAACGCTCTTTCAAACCACGCAAAATTGAAATGGCATCATCAACCGTGGGCTCTTCGATTAAAACTTTTTGGAAGCGACGCTCAAGTGCTGCATCTTTTTCAATATATTTTTTGTATTCGGCTGCTGTGGTTGCCCCAATGCAATGCAAAACCCCACGCGCCAACGCCGGCTTTAAAAGATTGGATGCATCCATGCCACCACCGGTTGCTCCAGCGCCAACCAACATGTGCAGTTCATCGATGAATAAAATAATGCCGTCGGCCTCTTTTTCAATCGCTGTCAAAATTGCTTTGAGGCGCTCTTCAAATTCGCCACGATATTTTGTTCCTGCAATCAAAGCTCCAAGATCGAGGGCCAAAATACGGCTGTTGTGCAAACTTTCTGGCACATCGTTGTTGATAATGCGTTGTGCAATGCCTTCGACGATGGCCGTCTTTCCCACACCTGGGTCACCAACCAAAACAGGATTATTTTTGGTGCGGCGTGAAAGAATTTGCACCACACGTCTAATTTCGTCATTGCGACCAATGACCGGGTCAAGCTTACCCTCACGCGCACGCTGAGTCAGATCTTGGCAGTATTTTTCTAGAACTTGATATGAATTTTCAGCACCTTGATCTTTCACCGATTCACCCTTTCTGATTTGTGCAGCCCACGCCTGAACTTTTTGATAAGGAAACTGTTTGCGCAAGAAATCAATGATTGGCTGGGGCAACTGTGATGTTTTTGCAAGCGCAAGCAGACAGACATCAACACTGACAAACTGGTCGCCTAAAGACTTTGCCTCTTTCTCACACTCAGTCAAAAAAGTTTGTAGTGTGTGATCGGCACCGACCTGCGCTCCAGTAACCTTGGGTAACTTGGCAAGTTCCTGTTTGATGAGCGCTACCAACTGCTGTGTATCAACATTCAGTGCTCGAAAGCAACCAGATGCAAAAGCATGCTCGCCACAGGCTGCCAAAAGATGTAGTGGAAGTAACGTTGCATGCGATTCTGATGTTGCCCGGCTGTACGCCTCTTGCAACAGTTCTGTAAATGCATGCGTAAATTTTTCGTGATTCATACCAACCTCCGAAGAGCAGTAATACTAACGACTCATTCATAATGATTGATATAAGTATAATACGTTGAAAGAAAAGAAAAAATATCAGGAAGAAATCTGTTTTGCTTGAGCCATTTTGGCAAGATACGCTTCTCTTTCATGCACAGATGGGTGCGTAAAGTCGATATATTTCAACAAAATTTGCTCCAAAGGCGTATTGTTTCTGTTGTGCAAAGCACGCAAGGCATCTCCAAGATCGTTCGGATTATCAATCACACGCGCTGCATCGTGGTCAGCTTCTCGCTCACAAGAACGTGAATATGCCAACACTCCAAGCAACGACCCTAAGGAGATAAGAATCGGATAGGCCAGATTTGCTTGATTCAAAATGAAACCAGCCCATGTCAACGCATTCAGCGCAATTAAACCAAGTTCAAGCTTAAGCCCTTTGGTGTAATGGTCATTTTTAATGTGACTCAATTCATGAGCCATTATCGCCTCAAATTGTTCGTCGGAAAGTGTTTCAAATGCACCCTCTCCGATGAATAAAAAAGTAAGCGTCTGAAAGTTTTCGTTTAAGTCACCCGCAGCTTCGACAGCATTATATCCATCGTCTTCTGGCTTGGTGATAAAATAAACATAACAAGGCTGATCAATTTTTAATTTTTCTGAAAGTTTTTTGATCATGGAAAACAAGAGCGGCATTTCGTATGCCGATGCTACAAGGTACTTTTGATCTTGTGATTTTTTTTGTTTTAACGCAGCAAATTCATGAAAATACTTACCATTGACAACGTGATTAGAAGCGTTGTTGTTTTGAGCTCCAACCGTAACACAAAAACAAGAAATAATAGCCATCAAACCAATGGTCTTTTTGAAAGACATAATCGTCCCTAATGTCATATAAAACCCCCTCAAAGCATGGATTCAGCGCCATGATTCTATACCAGAGAGGGAGTGGACGCAAATGGGGCCTCAAGATAGGCTTTTTTGACGTTTTTTGCTAAGCCCGCGGCATAGGCACGTAGGCAAGGTTGCTGGAACGGCTCCAGGCATGCAAAAAGTCCATCAGGCGATACGCCTTGAGTGTTGCGTTGTTGCTGCCAAAAGCAGGATCAACGCATAAAACACAGTTTTTTTGACGATTCCAACCAACCACCAGCATGATGTGGCCGTTGGCAGAAGGCGTTGCACCACCGCGCAAACGACGAACGCTGACGGCTACGGGAACCTTTTTGGCAAGATAGTGGTACAGGTCATAAAAACTATTTAAGCGCTCTACACGGAAATAAACCGACCCGCCAACCGAATCAAAAGCCTGGGCAACATTCAAAATCCAATTGCCATAAATATCTAA
>JAHFBR010000098.1 GCA_023249955.1 bacterium | reverse complement strand
TTCAGGCTCCTTTTGTTCTGGCCCCTTTGCGCCAGATTCTTTGCTCTTTTCTTCTTTGGCCAAAACCGGAATGTAAGCTGTCGTAAAATCACGCTCAAGTTGGTTGAATAGTAGACATGCCTGACGATTGATAGAAAGCATCTGGCGCGAATGCTCCAAATAGCGCATCACGCCAACATAAAGCTGCATCATGCCCATGATGACAAAACTGGCCAATGCCATGGCAATTAAAAGCTCCACAAGAGTAAAGGCCTGTCGCATCTTCATGTTTTATTCTCTTTTTTTTCGGCAGGCGGCTTTGGAACAAACGTAATCATTGATGCTTCTCGTTTATCTTTCATCAACTTCCACTCAGCCCGCGTGCGAACAATACGCAAACGATCTTTAAGCGGCGCCAGGCTCGACTTTGAGCTAACGTTTTCAACCAAGGTTGTCAGCGTCACTTCAGGATCTTCAAGCTTGGTAGTGCCTTTTTTTTGATCCTGCGGAGGATTAAGAAATGATTCATACACGGTTCTTTTGAGCAGAAAAATTTTTTCAAGATCATCACGGTCACGCAACATACGGTCCAGTGAGCGTATTTGAAGGTTGGCAATAATAGAAACAGCCATGATGACGATGCCCAGTGCCATCAAAACCTCTAAGAGTGTAAATGCGCCCTTGTTGTGCATCATCGTCCCGCACCCTCAACAAGTTCAAACCTGCCAAAAAATGGATTCATTGTGTACGTAATGCCCGACTCATCAGGGCCAATCTTGCGTATCATCTGCACCCGCACCTCTTGCACTAAACCATCAGGGATGACGTAGCAAAACGCCTGGCCACGTTGCTCATCAAGCATCTCCTGCTTGCCCAAATAAACCCCTTTGAGTTTGATTGACGGAGCATACGTGTAGACGGTGCGAAAATAGTATGACGACACCGTTTTATAAAGCTTGCGCTCCAGCTTTTCGGGGTCATCATACTCTTCTTCAATGGTGATAGTATCAGCAGCGTTTGGCTGCGATTTAAAGGCCAGGCGATAAATTTTGTGATTGGCGATTGCCTCTTGGCGCGCAAAGAAAACCAGGGTGTTGAGATCATCAAGAATGGTGTGCCACTCAACTGAGGGCGAACGCCGCGTCAGACGCGGCAAAAGCATGGTGGCCAGTGCTGCGATCAACACCAAGACCACCATTATTTCAATAAGCGTAAATGCTGCTTGGCGCACTTTCACGCATTAAATCCCGTCTTTTACTCCATCCTCTTTATCTTCAAAAATCTCAAATTGTGAGTACTCGCCCTTATATTTTTCAGGTGGGCAGTTGTACATAAACGGATTGCCGGTTGCATCGACTATTTCGCTCTCTTTAAGAAATTGATGCCACTCTCTTTTATAGCGATCATCATTTGGACGAGGATTTTCGACCAGTGCTCGCAGTCCCTCGCGCGATGTTGGATAGGCACCAAGACTAATCCTGAAATCGGTCAGTGCTTCTTTGATCGTAGCAAATTTCAGCTGAATCTTTGCCTGTTCAGATCTGCCCAAATATCTGGCAACACGTGGTATCACAAACGTTGCAATGACACCAATCAGCGCCACCACAACCAACATTTCGATCATGGTAAACGCTTGTTTTGAACGACGTAACATCATATCTGTTTCCTTCACTTTAAAAAAATACTTATATACCGGCCAAATCGCCCATGCTCATGATAGGCAAAAAGATTGAAATGACTATAAACCCAATAATGCCACCCATCACAATGGTCATGATGGGCGTCAGAGCGGCAGTGAGCCCTTCTGTTCGTTCTTTTAACTCTTTATCATAATCCTGCCCCACCGTCAGCAACATTTCGGCAAGCTTGCCCGACTGCTCACCCGTGCTGATCATATAGCTTGCTATGTTAGGAAAAATCCCCGTCTCTTTCAAATACTTTGCAATTTTACCTTCTTTGATAATTTTATCACGCGCTTCGTTCAGTTTCTTAATCAGCACTTTGTTTTCAACGATATTGCACACGATATCAAGCGCCTCAGAAAGCGTCACACCGCTTTCCAACAACATGCCAAGCGTCTTTGAAAACTGCACAATGGCCTTGGTTTGCGAAAAATATGAGGTTATCGGCAGGCGCAGCAGCGCCTCATCAATGCGATATTTGCCGCCCGGCGTGGAACGCCAATAAGCAAAGGCAATGCCACCAACAATTAATCCAACACTCATGACCAAAAAATTATTTTGGACAAAATCCGACACCGCAATCAAAAAAACTGTCGGGCCCGGCAGCTCTTTGCCCATTTGTTCAAACATGCTCTTAAGGCGCGGTACCAAGCCAGTCAGCAAGCCAACCACAACCAAACCCGCAAATGATAACATCGCGATGGGATAGGTCATGGCCTTTTTGATGCTTTTTCTGGTCTCTTCGGCACGTTCCAAATATTCAGAAAGCCGTATCAGTATGATATCAAGCTTGCCAGACGCCTCACCAGCACGCACCAGCTGAACATAAACATTGGTAAAAACTTTTGGATAACGACCAAGCTCTTTTGCCAACGATTCGCCGGATTTAATACCATCTTTGATCGAAATCAGGATGCGTTTAAAGCGCCCTTCAAACTGTTCGGTCAAAAGTTCTATGGCTTGCAGCAATGGCACAGCTGATTTGAGCAGCACCGAAAGCTGCTTGGTAAATAGAATAACCGTTTTTTGATCAATCTTTTTTTCAAAGAGCGATGCCAGGCTGAAGCCGGCCTTATCACCCGCCACTTCGATAATGCGGCTGGGTAACAGTCCCTGCCCCTTGAGCATTTCCTTTGCCGTCTGCAGCGATGGTGCATCGATGGTGCCCCGTACACGCGCACCACTTTTATTCAAAGAATCATAGTGATATAGTGGCATAAGCTCATTCTCCTACCAACAATGTACCGACGTATTTTTAAAGTGCTTGTCAAAACAGTCGACTACATGATAAAAACAATACACACTTGACAGGTATAGCATATGTACCATATTCCTAAGGAAGTTTTTGTTGTCACTCTACCAGAAAGGGCAGGCAGATGAAAGCCATGCGCATTATCATCTTACTATCGCTGCTTCTTGTTATAAAGCACTACTCGCTCCATGCTGAAAACAATACACAGCAAGATCAAAATCTACAAGCAATTGTTGATTTTGATAAGACACTCGATCACGCAACACCATCTCAATTTGCGGCACAATCATTTAAAGGTGCTATAGCTTCGCAAGATGCTCAAAATGATGCAGCTACTAAAGAGATGAGAGAACGCAATAACGAAAACACTTCTAAAACATCCATTTTTCAGCAATCTTTTGTTAAATACGTCAGAGAGATCTACAACCAACGCAATTACGCTCAAGCACTTTCGCAAGACGGGTCTCACGTTGTTCAATTTATGCAAATTAGCAATGAGATGAGCCTGGGGCCTGAAATTGTGTATGTTTGCATACGCCTGTTTTATAACAAAATGAAGGCCTGCGAACTGGTTGATGATATTGTCGTCGCACAACTGTTGCACACCGTCCCACCATTGATAGAGCGCCATTTTGCTGAAGACACGTCGCGGCACAATTATGACCTGACGTTTATCAAAAAGCAGCTTGAAAACACGCTTTTAAATAAATTTACTAACCATTTGACCGAGTTCAGCCAGCAGCCTGATGTATTTTTGTCCCAACTTGCCCAAGAGCTCACTGCATTGTACGAACAAGAGATGGAAGCAGCCAAAAAAGATGCCCAGCGCGCAGATGTACGCCAACGCCTCCGCACCATGGTCATTCGCTTTTTTGACACTATTATCAATAGAGCTATCTGGCAAATTCAAGCACCTGAAACCATCTGGCGCTCATTTAATGACATTGCCGCTGGCATTCAGGTACTTGGCCTGCACAACGTCATTAATCACATGGATGATCTTGATGATCTTTTGTGGTCGCTGACACACCGCTTCTGCTTCTTCTTGGATCTTGCCGGCTCTGCACTGCCATCTAGCCTATACGATGCAATAGAAAAGGATCTTGAAAGCAGATCGGTCTTCTTTTTGGAATTCAAAGAGCAGGATGAAGGCATCACCACCAAAAAAGAGACCCTTGCTGAAGCTGTTCTCAAAGCTAAAACAAAAGCCATTGCGTATAACAAACAGGGTATTATCTCAACGCCTATGAGCTAAGAAGAAATTTTTCTGATACAAAAATAAAAGAGGGGGCCATTCAGGCCCCCTCTTTTATTGATTTATTTTTCTGAAAAGTTAAGCTCTAGTGAATATATTCAAATTCACAAAATTCTCAGGTTAAACATTAAGGAAATCGCGCTATGACCACGTTACTCGCACTGCTCTGTTTTAGCTTATCGATCAACACCGCTGTTGTGGCAATGCAAGGCTCCCCGCCACTTCCGCGAGCAAAACAAGAACCTGCTTTTGATCTTGGAAGCGCCATGGAAATACTCGCCATTATTGTTGATCCAGAAGTAAGAGCTGAGATTCTGAGCAACCCAGATATGTCAATTCATGATTTGGAGTGTTTACTCAGATATTTTAACCGCGACCATGAATTTGCAGCAGCGATTCAAAAACAATTAGCTGTACGCAAGGGGCAGGTTTCTGGTCCCAGAAGAAGCAGAATCCCCCGAAGCCACACACACAATGATTTTGCACAACTGCGCATTATTGCCGACTACGTACATGAGCTTGGTGAACACGGCGAGATGAGCATCGGCCCAGCTCCAGCGCGCCCACCGTCACCAAACGAAGGCCTGGAAGATGGAGTCGAATCACAGGATCTTGAAGGCACCATTTCATTTCTTATTGATCTAAACGGCAACCCTGAAGATTTAAATGCGTCTGCAATGGATCTCAATCTTCCCAC
>JAHFBR010000097.1 GCA_023249955.1 bacterium | reverse complement strand
TACTCAAAGTTTCTGATGCGCAAAAAGAGAATCATCAGTACTTTGCTGATATTCAAGAGCAGCTTGATAACGGCGGTTATGAGGCACTTTTGTACGATTTGCTTAATGAAGATTTAACAGGCTTTAATCCACGGATTGTGCCGGAAAGTGCGCAGGCGTTTGATATAAAGTTGCGTAGTGCCGATTCAGTGCCAAAGTATATCTATGATGTTTTGCGCGAAGGGTGCTTTGATGTTGGCAGCACCACACCAAGCGGTATTTGGCAAGACTGCTCCAAAGATGCCGTGTATGTTGATTATGGTAATTGGTGTGAAATGAATGGAGAGGTTAAGGTGACCAAGTATCTTTTTGGTAAGACGTTGATGACGTTGATTCCATCGATAGACATTACAAGACCTGGGACTTCTTCTGACATGAGGCGAAGAATGTATGATATCCCCTCAATTGATCTTGCTCGCCAAGAATTTTGCAAAGCTTACAAAACAGATGCAAACATTTGGGATGATTTTTACGTCCAAGGAAATGATAGTACGTCCAACTTACGTCCAGATGTTCCATTGCTGGAAACCCGCTCCTAGACGAGCTGCGTCCCAATGTCCAAGATTTATACCCTTTTTTTATTACTTAATAAATATATATATATCTAAGAAAAATTTTGTGATTAAAAAAACATCAAAAATTCTGGACATTGGGACGCGCCTCGACTGGATCAGCGTTTTGGAGAATTGTGTTTTGGACGTAACTTGGACGGAGAAATTAGATGAACGTGAGTTCGATAATTCAAGAATGATGTCCTGGAGAAGTAAACCAATAAATCCGTTCGTGCCCTTCGCTACATTTTTCGAGACGGAAAACACTCCCAGCCTTCGCGCAAGCCCTTCGACAGGGCTCAGGACTAAAGGCGCGGCTCTCCGGTCATGGTGAGGAGCAAGCTCAGCTTGCGTCTCGAACCACGGTGGACACGGCAGGGTGATCGGAATGTTTGCAAGACAAATTATCAATATCCCGTTCGTGGTGAGTGTTTTACGAAGCGTAGCGAAGCAAAATGTATCGAATCCATGAACTCAAAATTCTAAAGCAAGAGAGCAGAATATTGCTGCGTATTTAAAAGATTTTTAATGAGTTCATGGATTCGATACATTCTACTCGGCCCTTTAGGGCCTCATAGAACACTTCCGCCGTCGCCAAGGCTATGGCGGACAGGCGCCCCCCGATCACCCTGAGTGATTGCGCCAGCAATCGTATCGAAGGGCACGAACGGGAACAAAAAGTATTATTTTTATGTCACAACTTAGGTTATTTGTTACCATTGGAGAGCAATCATGAGCTTACTTGAACTTGCACATTCCATTGGCCTTTCGCCAAAAAAGGTCGCCTACACCCACGGTGGTGAGTACCACTCAAGCTGCCCGCGTTGTGGCGGTACCGATCGTTTTTATATTCAGCCCGAGCGGCAAAAAAAGAACTGTGTTGGCTACTACGCCTGTCGTCAATGTGGCATTCACGGGGACACGTTACAGTTCTGTATGGACTTCTTTGGGCTTACGTTTAAAGAGGCGGCAACACGGATTGGTGTTACATTGCCGGAGTTGCAAGCTTGCTCGAATCCGCCCCAAGCTCCTGCTGGTTTGGCTGGTGTAGTTTTAGATGCACATTCTTTGTCATTCCGGCCAGCGAGCCGGAATCTTCTCAATGAAAATTCGAGTGTGCAAAGCATTACCAAGCCACCGCACGTATGGACAGAAAAAGCAAACGCATTTGTTACCTGGGCGCATGAGCACCTTGTACAAAACCCAGAAGCACTCCAGCTCCTTACCGCGCGTGGCATCAGTATGAGCACCATCGTGGCATATAAACTTGGCTACTGCCCCGAGGATCTTACGCGTTCCAGAACTGCTTGGGGCCTGGGCACAGACGTTGATAACAACCTGTACGAAAGGCCACTGTGGCTACCCAAAGGCATTGTGATCCCAGCCCTTGAACCCAATGGTGATGTGGTACGAATCAAGGTACGTCGCACTGACTGGGTTACTGGTGATCGCATGCCTAAGTACATTGCAATTTCTGGCAGCATGAGTGGCCTCAATATTATCGGCGACACCAACCACCGCGTGATGATTATTGTTGAATCTGAACTTGATGGCTACGCGTTGCACAGCGCAGTGGGGGATGTTGCGTTTTGTATCGCGGTGGGTAGTAATGTGCGTCCGCCTGATAACGTAACCGATTATTGTGCGCAACGTGCATCAAAACTTTTGGTCTGCTATGACAACGATGACGCCGGCCTTAAGATGCTTGAAAAGTGGCAGCAACGTTATGCTCATGCCACGGCGTATCCAACGCCTATGGGCAAGGATATTGGTGATGCGGTAGCGCTCGGGCTGGATGTGAGAAAATGGATTATGGAGGGGATTGAGTGAGATTGATTTGAGGGGCTGAACGCCCCTGAGAAACCCTGGCATATAAGCGCTTCCCTTCTTTTTTTACGTAGTAGGGAAGTGTTGCGATTGTATCGATACGTTCTGCAAATTCATTTTTGGTATACACGGCTAAGTCTTTATATATTCCCAAGCCTCGTAATGCGGCATAACCAGCTCTTACTCTTGCATGACTTTTCTCTTCTGAGCTTTCAACGATAATAAGAAGATCCAGATCGCTATCTTCACGTTGATCTCCCCGCGCATATGAGCCAAAAAGATATATCTCTAAGGGGTCATAAGTACGAACCAAGCGCCTTACTACTTCTTCAATGGTTTCAGGGGTAATCATGGTATTATCCTCATGTTTTTCATGTAATAGGGAAAAGAAAACCCTACGTCATAGTATGCCCCGCTTATGGCAATCGGCCGTAACGAGCAGCGGCTGGCTTAGGGATGCCCATGATGTGAGCCAATGTTACCGGTAACTGAGGAACCCATACCTTTGTGTTGATTGTACGCGGCTTGTATCCTTCTTGATAAAAAATAAGCGGTACGTGGGTATCATGGTTGTAAGGGGTACGATGAGCCGCTCCCGTTTCATGTTTAGTTAATGTCGTGAACGGTTGTACCATGCAAATGAGGTCCCCAGAGCGTGAAGGGTGACATTGGTTTTTGAAGAGGCATTCTAACTGGTCTGGGCGATAGTAGCTTGCAATAAGTTCATCGCGTGTCCAGACTTTTTTAATACCCTGTTGTTTGAGCAGATATTTCTTTAGGATACGTAAGATCTTTGGTTTTTCATGGGCTGGTACTGTCTTGGTGTTGAGATAAAATTGATTAACTTTAAAGTAAGCAACCGCTTTTTCTATACCATATTTTTTCTGTAGGTACGTATTCATTTTTTTCATGAGCGGTTTTGCTTGTATGCGTCGAGAAAGTGATAAGCCTTTGAGTTGTAAGATTTCTGGGATAGGTTCAACGCCATGATCTGCGGTAAGTACAAACAGCGTGTCTCGTTTGCCTCCCTGGTTTTGGCAAAACTTTATGAAGTCGCCAAGCTGCTGATCCAGATGATAGATCATATCAATCATTTCAAGGCTATCTGGCCCATACTTGTGCCCAAGCATGTCAAGGCTGGAAAGCGATACCCACAACAGAAAGGTACCGTTTCCGGCCTGTGAAAAATTTTGAGTAAGGCATGTTTGAGCAAAATCAAGGAGCAGTTTGTTTGCTGCTGGTGTTTTTAAAAAGAGTGATGGACCATGGACTTCTGCAAAATCGTCTGCATCATCAATATCAGGGCTTAAGCACGATGCTTGCTGATTAATGCCAAACGTATTGCCGGCAAGTTTGCAGGTGTAGGTAGCATATTCTCGGTTGTTAATGAACGGAAAGTTATACGCTTGACTGTCTGCATCAAAGCGTAAATTCCACGTCATTGAGGTGAGTTTAGAAATCTCATGTTCTTTGTTGAACTGCTCTACCCAATCTGGAAGTTTTTCAAAATAAGTTTTGCTTGAGGTGAATTGACCCGATGGAGCATCAAACCAGATAGCATTGCCTTTGCTGCCGCCCATGCCAATAGCTGCTCGTGCTTTGTATGAAAGTGAAAACACGGTGAAGGGTCGTTGCGCTGTTGATGAAAGTATTGCCCGATCAGAAAGTGTTTCAACTAACATGTGTCGAGCTGATTTTCCTTCTCCTGGTGCAGCATTTTTACTTAAAAGCGCTGCCTTGGGATCATCATCATCACCAAATGTAATTTTATTACCACGCTCATCAATCCAACCATTGAGAATAATTCCATGATCATAAGGAATAGTTCCTGTGCCTATGCCAGCATGACCGGGCGCTGTTGAAGGTGCTCCATGAGGATGATGTGCATTTTCATACGATGTTCCTTGCTGGAGCAGAAATTTAAATCCATCACAAAGATATGGTGAAAGCTTGCGCAAATAATGATGTGCAAACTGATCAATGACGACAACAACAACTAGTTTTGGATGCGGATAAGTTTTTGTAGCGGTTTTAGGTTTTACTGTTGTAATGCATGCAAACATGAGTGTAGGAATAAGAAATTTTTTCATTGTTCTACTCCCGGTAAGATCTGATAGGTGCTGGCAGATGGACGTGCAATGTTTAACAGGTAAGCCAGTGTGGTTGGTAATTGCGGTACCCATACTTTGTCGTGAATGACGTTATGGCCAATGCGGTTTTTTTGGTACATCACTAAGGGAACATGCGTATCATATTCGTAAGGGCTAAGATGAGATGTCCCTTTGGGATAGTGAGTGATCTGGCAATATGGTTCTACCATGCAGATAAGGTTACCGCTGCGTCCACGATAAAGTTGTGTTTTATAATGATTTTCTGGTTGATCTGCTTGAAAGGTTTCTTGCTCAAGCTCTGCAGCAGTCCAGACACGTTTGATGCCAGGCTGATGCTGTAAGAAATTTTTC
>JAHFBR010000004.1 GCA_023249955.1 bacterium | reverse complement strand
CTTGGTTTTGCGCGACACCTACTCAACATCGTTGCACAAAAAAGAATGCAGTCCATTGAAAAAAAGATTCTTAAAAAGGCCAACTTTACCTGGTCAATAAGTACCTACACACAAGAACGGTTTGCAAGCATTATTGGACAGAACAAAACAAACATGGTGCACTGCGGCTTTCCCATTGACTGTTCCAAGGTCATCTACTTTCCCAAAGCCTTCAATTCAAAAATTATTCTTGCGGTGGGGCGTTTTAGCGATCCACGTAAAAATATTGATATGCTGATACGTGTTTTTGCACAGCTCCATCACATCATTCCAGAAGCAATGCTGTATGTGGTTGGTATGAAGCCCGACCAGGAAAGAATGGTACATTATGCAACGTTGCCATGCTTTTCGCGCATTGTTTTTACTGGCCAAGTTGCTGGTGATGATTTAAAAACGCTTTACAATCGAGCCAATCTCTTACTCATCACCTCACACCAAGAAGGCCTTGGCATTGTCGGCCTTGAAGCACTCTTGCACGGCATCCCGGTTGTTGCAACCGATTGCGGAGGCACGCGAGATTATGTAATCGACGACCTGACTGGATATTTGGTTCCCGTTAACAATGACACAGCCATGGTTGAAAAGGCACGCGAGATCTTGCAAAACACACTGCTCCACGCGCAACTTTCACGTACCGGCAGACAATTTGTTGAAGAACATTATTCGGTTGGAAAAATTTATTCGCTCTTCAAACAAGGTTTCAGCACAGCCTATCCAGAGCTTTATGACTGGTTTTACACCTGCGATCGCAAAAAAGTTTTGCAGACACGCAGAACAAATATAAAACTATCGCAGGATATTGTATGAGGGTATTGGTTGTAAGCCATACCTACATCTCACCTATCAATCGCGATAAATGGAAAGTGATGGCACAAAGCCATCCGGATGTAACATTAAAGGTTGTTTTTCCGCAACGGTGGCCAACATGCCTTTTTAATCATGAGGCATACATAGCAGAACACGAAAACAGTGCAAACTGCATCTTTCATGTGTTGCCAACTTCGCACGAGGGCAACGAACTTTTGTACTACTATCACCACAAGCAACTCTATCAGCTGATTAAAGATTTCAAGCCTGACTTGGTACACGTGGAGCAAGGGGATGGGGCTCTAAGCTATTTCCAAATCAATATATATCTGAAAATGCTCAAACTCAAAAGCAGATCTGTTTTTTTTACATGGATCAACTGGACCCCCAAACATTCGCTCAAAAGCCGTGTTGTACTCGGCCCCATACAAAAAATTAATCTTACGTGCGCGCATGGCGCCATCGCTGGCAACCATGACGCTGCAAACATTTTACAACAAAAAGGTTTTACAAAGCCCATCATCGTTCTGCCGCAATTAGGCATCAACACTGCTGTTTTTAGGCCAGTACTCCCAGCAGGCTCAACAAAATACATCAGCTTTATTGGCCGATTGATTGAAGAAAAGGGCATTTTTCTTTTGCTCAACGTCTTTTACAAGATCAGCTCAACATTTCACGACTGGAACCTGTTGATTATGGGCACAGGTCCGGCACTTAACACCATTCGCAATTTTATTGCCAGCAAGCAACTGCACCACCGCATCTCTCTTTTTGCCCCAGTTCCACATGAGCAGGTTGCATTTTATGTGCAAAACAGCAGCATCCTAGTGCTTCCATCGTATGACACGCCAACATGGCGCGAACAGTTTGGGCACATTTTAATTGAAGCAATGAGCTGCGGCACCCCCATCATTGGCAGCACGGCGGGAGAAATTCCACACGTCATTGATAATGCAGGGCTCATCTTTGAACAAAAAAACGAACAGTCTCTGCTTGCGCAATTACAAACTTTAATGCAAGATGAAGAGTTAAGAAAACGGCTTGGCGCATTAGGATATCAACGTGCGCACACGATGTTCTCTCATGCAGCCATTGCGGATCAAACATACGATTTTTGGCAAAAAATTATGTAAAAAGGACATAAGCAAGGAGAGTGCATGCTATCAATCATGATCATCGGAGCGGGGTACGTTGGACTTGTTACCGGCGCATGCTTTGCACAAAAAGGCAATCACGTCGTCATTGTTGAACGCAGTCAAGAAAAAATCAATCAACTCCTTCAGGGCAAGATCCCCTTTTATGAACCGCATCTTGATGAGATTGTGACACAGGCGTTACGTGAAAAAACATTAACATTTGTGAATAACATTCAGGACGGGCTTAAAGATCATCCGTCAATTATATTTTTATGCGTTGGCACCCCATCGCTGCCGAATGGTGCAGCAGATCTTTCGTACGTTGAACAGGCCGCACTGGAAATTGGACAAAATGTGAATCACGATGTCCTGGTAGTTAATAAATCAACAGTTCCTGTTGGCACCGCACACAAAGTAAAAAATATTATTCAATCAGCACTAACAAAGCGCAGCATCACGCTTGAAATCAATGTCGCTTCAAATCCAGAATTCTTGAAAGAAGGGGATGCTGTAAACGACTTTTTGCATCCAGACCGCATTGTGGTGGGGGTAGACGCAGAAAATGCTGCTCACCTGCTCCATGTTTTATACAAACCGTTTATCACGCCTGGGCGCCACTTTTTGTGCATGAATATCAAATCCGCAGAACTAACCAAATACGCATCTAACGCCATGCTGGCTCTGCGTATCAGCTTTATGAATCAACTTTCACATTTGGCCGACCTTGCCGGCGCAGACATTGATCAAGTTAAGCGCGGCATGGCACACGACAAACGCATCGGCTCATACTTTTTGAATGCAGGTGTGGGCTATGGCGGCAGCTGCTTTCCCAAAGATGTTGCTGCGCTGGCACACATGGGAACGGAATACCACTTCCCCATGACCCTGGCGCAAGAAATTGAAAACGTAAATCATGTACAGCGCGTGTGGTTCATCAACCGCATCACCACACACTACGGCCCGGCCATCGCACAAAAAACGGTGGGTATCTGGGGCCTTGCATTCAAACCAGAAACTGATGATATTCGCAGCGCACCATCGATTGATGTTATCAATGAACTTTTGGCCAAGGGCGCACGTGTTATTGCATACGACACCGTTGCCGAGGCTAATATTCGCGCTATCTTTGGTGATCGCATTACCTATGCATCAACGGCACGCGATGTCTTGCAGCAGGCAGACTGCTTGGTCATTTTGACCGAGTGGAAAGAGTTCTTTACCTTTGGGCCAAGCGATTTTATGGAGCTCAAAGATAAAACAATTTTTGATGGCAGAAACTGCTTTGATCCGTACACCATGAAGGCTGCTGGGCTGCAGTATTTCTGCGTTGGACGTAATAACTCAAGCAAAGCGATTTCAACCACAGCACACCCGCGCAAGCACAAAACATCGCAGGCAACAACAGCATCGTTATGAGAAGCACTGAAGACGAACATAAAACCCATATTCTTTTTGTTCATCACGGCAAGGGGCTTGGTGGTGCACCACTCAGCCTTTTGTATCTGATTAAAGGCTTGGATGACCGGCACTACAGCAAGACGGTTGTTTTTTTGCATGATTCTGAGGTGATACAACTGTATCGTGCTGAAAAGCTTACGGTCATAGGGCCAGTCAACGTCATGGACTTCCCGCATACCAAGATCTGGTGGCTGCGCTGGTATCACATTGGCACCATCGTGCGTAGCATTTTTGATACGCTTACAACTATCTTTTGGGTGGCTCCACACATTTTAAAGCAAGCCAAACCGGATATTGTTCACCTCAACACCAGTTCGCTGATTGGTTGGGCAATTGCGGCTCATCGTTATAACATTCCGGTGGCCTGGCACGTGCGCGAACCGTTGGCTGATGGCTATTGTGGGATCCGCAAGGCAATGGTGCGCTGGTGCGTCAAACGCTTTTCAAACGCCATCATCCCCATCAGCCACAGCGATGCAAAGCCATGGCGTCACAACTCCAAAACATGGGTCACGCACAACGCCGTTGATGCGCATCGCTTTGATGCTGCACGGTCAACGCAAACATTTCTTGCGCAACATCACCTGAACCATTCGTCACTAAAAATTTTATTTTTAGGCGGGCTGTCTGCTGAAAAGGGTACGCACATTATCGTAGAAGCGTTCAGACGCATTCGCAGTTGCCACCCCGAGGCACAGCTGCTTATTGCTGGGAATTTTAATGCAACAGTCCCCAAAAAACATGCTGTAAAAAGATTTTTGCCCGCAACGCGGTTTAAACAACGCGTTGCTCAAAGCGTTGCCGATCTTGGCTCTTCTGTTCGCCTGCTGGGAACCATTTACGATATTCCCGAGGCAATGGCAGCAAGTTCAGTCATTGTTTTTCCCGCTACTGTTGGACATTTTGCACGACCAATCATCGAAGCCGGCTTTATGAAAAAGCCGGTGATCGCTTCACGCCTTGCACCACTTGATGAACTAGTTCTTGATGAACAAACCGGATTTTTGGTTGAAGCAACAAATTATGACGCCTGGGCAGAAAAATTGTGTTTGTTGCTCTGCGATCAACATCTTAATAAACTGATGGGACAAACAGGATACCAATTTTGCACACAACATTTTAACGTAGAAAATCATGTATCTAGAATCGAGCACATTTATAAAAGCATGCTCACCAAGGAGATTTCATGAACCCGGAAAAACTCAAACATGACGTTAAGCAGTATTGGAATAACACCCCCTGCGGTACCGAATTTATTGGGCAGCAAAAATTTTCGCCCGCTTACTTTGCCGCAATCGAAGAATTTCGTTATCGCATTGAGCCAGAGATTTTTGGGTTCGCACAGTTTACGCGCTTCCATGATAAAAAAGTTTTAGAGGTTGGCATTGGTGCCGGTACCGATTTTGTGCAGTGGGTCCGTGCAGGAGCGCAAAGTTATGGGGTTGATCTGACCGAACAGGCAGTGGCACACGTCACACATCGCCTGCAGCTGCTTAACCTGCACGCTGCAGATGTACGCGTGGCCGATGCTGAAAATTTGCCGTACGATGACAATATGTTTGATTTGGTCTACTCGTGGGGCGTTATTCATCACTCGCCCGATACTTACAAAAGTTTAACCGAACTGATACGCGTTACCAAGCCTAGTGGCCGCATCAAAGTTATGATTTACAATCGCAACTCGCTGTTTGCATTTTATCGTTATTTCCAGATGGCACTGCTTAAAGGCAAACCGTTTTGGAGCGTCAAAAAAGTTCTGCATCATCATCAAGAAAGCCCTGGGACCAAGGCGTTTACTTTTAGAGAAGTAAGAAAAATGCTTACCCGGTTGCCGGTAAAAATTGTCCAGCTCAAGGCACCGGTTACCCAGCACGATTTGCTGTATTATAAAGCACGGCCATTTAAATGGATTGCTTATGCACTGGCGTGCCTGTTTGGCTGGAATAGCGTTGGCTGGTTTATGATGATTGAGGTGGAGAGGGTTTAAGCATGATAAAACCCCCTCACCGTGACGCTTTGAACTAATTTGCCCCGCTGGCTAACTGTTGCACCAAGCTTTTGCGAATCTCAGGCAATTTCAAAAGAAGCTCAAGCATATGCCCTACACGGTTACAATGATCTGGATGTTCGCCGGAAAATGATGAACCAAACAACGTTTCTATAATATGGCCATGACCTTTTCTGGGACCAAATACGAGGCTCCTTGCAGGATAAAAATTTATATCTCCATTCTTAATCTTTTGCCTTGCCTCATTTATTACTGATGGGGTACAAGGATTTAGAGCTGGATATGAAGAAGCGTAACTACAAAAAGGCCCTGCTACTTCGAGCATATAACGAATAAGATTGGAATCTCGCGTTGCAAGCACAGACAACAAATCGGCATCGCGTTCGATATTGACACCGCAAGCAAGTCTTGGGCGCACACCATTAAGTAAAAACGCTTCTGCATTAACCCATTGCAACCAATGGCCCAATTCATGAGCAGCAACGCCCGTCTGCTGATCACCTTCCCCCACAAACAGTACTTCTGAATGCCCGTCAGGATGATCATAATCATAGCATGTGCAAACAGACCGCTTTTTTTGCGGTATTGGTTTCGGTATAAGGCGAGGCACTGGATATTGCTCTCTTGGGATTGAACCTTTGCAAGCAACAGGAAATAGGGCTCTCATCTCGGCATATGCTTTTTTAAATTCAGCCTCAGGATTCCCCATTATCCCACGTATTCCTTTAACGAAAAAATTTTCTTCTTCTCTTAATGTTTGAGGATCTTTTGGCACCAATTCGAGTAATTCTTTGAACGAGCCTGTTCTGTCCGGAACTCCTGTGAGAGAGGTGTGGGTACAAACCAGAGGCTGTCCCGGTGGTAGAATGCATGATTTAACAACTATATTTCCTGGTGTATCTTCTTGCGCATCCGGATGCAATTGATAGCACTCAAGCCCCCCACTTTGCTCGTGTTCGTGACACACATCAAAGTCAGCACTCCTAGAATCAACTTCACAAACAGAAGGACTTTTACCCTTTGAACAACAAACTCTGTAACCTGTATAAGCACATCCACCCAACACCAAACCAACGAAGAAGAGGGCCAACCATTGTTTCTTTGTCCACATCTTCTCCCCCAAAGAGATTTGCTGCGGTTGATTCTGAGATTGATCCTGTTGGTAATCAGCGATCTCAGTTTTCGTGTCTCGAACATTTCTACCAACTTCAGGACCCCGCTGAGCTGCGGGAACTCGCCCCTTCAAACGTGTAGGATAACGATGCATCGCTTCAGCCCTTGGAAATAACGGCATTGCCAGCAATCCTGCCAGCACCATCAACGGTATAATTTTTCTCTTGAAATAATTCATGGCATAACCTCCAAAAATTGATTCCCCTTACTTATATTAAGAAGCTTTAGACCATCACCTCTGCTGCCTTTTGTTGCAAGAGCATTTGAATCTCAGGCAATTTCAAGAGTAACTCGAGCATATGCACCACACGACAACGACCAGATGGATGTTTTCCAGAAAAAGCATTACCAAGTAAAAATGCTGCATTAAAACCAGATCGTCCCTTAACCTTGATTTTTCTTATCGCCCCATCTATCACCGAATGAGTGCATGGAGCAAAAAGTTTATGTTCCTCTGCGTATAAACAACCATCATGATTTGTACTCTTCTTCGCTTCTCGAGTTAGCGCATCGAAGAAATGATGCACCTGATCTGAATCCTGTGTTACAAGTACGGAAAATAAATCTGCCATCGTTTCTATATTTCGGCCGCAAAAATGCCTAAAAATCTCCCCCTTATCAGGATTGCCTTTAATAATTTCTATTACTGAATAGAAAAGCTCAACGTATTGCCGCCAATGACCCGCCTCATGAGCAGCAACCCCAAGCCTGAAATTTGGCTGCCCCACCAGATATATGTTCGAAACATTGCCCCAACTAAAGCTGTAATGGGAGCCAATCGGCTGCCCCGATGGTCTATCCATTAAGTATTGGCCACTTTGGCTCTTTGTGCCATTAATAAAGTTCAGGGGAGGAGGCGTGTCCACCCATGGCACTTCTTGTCGATCGGAGGGAAATACCTGTAGCATTTCTTCATATTTTTTGCGCAGAACAGCTTCTTCCCATTTTTCATAGGATGGAACAGAAGCGACGAGCTCGTCAAGCGACTTTTCGCCAGCATCTGGAGCCCCTACAAGCGAAGTCTCTGTACAGATAGATGGCTGATCTGGTTTTAATAAGCACGATTCAAGGAGAATCGTTTTTAGAACTTCTCCATTCAATGATCTCGCAGCAGGAAATCGATGACATATCACAGCATTGTCACCTTCGTGATGGCAAACATCAAAACGTCCACGTCCTGGGGGCAGTGGCTTCTTTTCTTGCCTTGCGCCACGATAAGCCTTGTGAGTTGCAACAGCACATCCACTTAACACCAAACCAACGAAGAAGAGGGACAACCATTGTTTCTTTGTCCACGACTTCGTCTCACTCAAACTGATCTGCTGTGGTTGATTCTGAGATTGATCCTGTTGGTACTCAGCGTTCTTAGTTTGCGTGACTCGAACTTTTCTACCAACTTCAGGACACTGCTTCTGCAAACGTGCCTGCAAACGTGTATGATAACGATGCTTCGCTGCCTCAGCCGTTTGAAATAACGGCATTGCCAGCAATCCTGCCAGCACCATAAACGGTATAATTCTTCTCGTGAAATAATTCATGACATAACCTCCAAAAATTCATTTCCCTTACTTATATAAGAAGCTTTAGACCATCACCTCTGCTGCCTTTTGTTGCAAGAACATTTGAATCTTAGGCAATTTCAAGAGCAACTCGAGCATATGCAACAAACGGCAACGATCAGATGGATGTTTTCCAGAAAAAGCATTACCAATTACCGAGGAATCATCATCATCAGAGGAATCATCATCATCATCAGATTGTCCCCTAACCTCTATTTTCCCTATCGCCCCATCTATCACTGACTGAGTGCATGGAGCAAAAAGTTTATGTTCTTCTGCGTATAAACAACCACTATAATTGGTACCCTCTTTCACTCCTTGAGTTAGCTCATCGAAGAAATAATGCACCAGATCTGAATTCTGTGTTACAAGCACAGAGAATAAATCTGCCATCGTTTCTATATTGCGGCCACAATAATTCCTAAAAACTTCACCTTTATCATAAGTTCCGTTAACAATATCCTTCATTGCATAGACAACATCAACGAGCTGCCTCCAATGACCCGCCTCATGAGCAGCAACCCCAAGCCTGAAATCTTGCTGCCCCACCAGATATATGTTCGTAACCCTGCCCCAAAAGCCGAAAAAGGCGCTCGGCCATAGACTATTATCTCTGTCCGCAACAAGGTGCAGGACAGGGAGCGTGTCCACCCAGAGCACTTCTTGTCGATCGGAGGGAAATACCTGTAGCATTTCTTCATATTTTTTGCGCAGAACAGCTTCTTCCCATTTTTCATAGGATGGAACAGAAGCGACGAGCTCGTCAAGCGACTTTTCGCCAGCATCTGGAGCCCCTACAAGCGAAGTCTCTGTACAGATAGATGGCTGATCTGGTTTTAATAAGCACGATTCAAGGAGAATCGTTTTTAGAACTTCTCCATTCAATGATCTCGCAGCAGGAAATCGATGACATATCACAGCATTGTCACCTTCGTGATGGCAAACATCAAAACGTCCACGTCCTGGGGGCAGTGGCTTCTTTTCTTGCCTTGCGCCACGATAAGCCTTGTGAGTTGCAACAGCACATCCACTTAACACCAAACCAACGAAGAAGAGGGACAACCATTGTTTCTTTGTCCACGACTTCGTCTCACTCAAACTGATCTGCTGTGGTTGATTCTGAGATTGATCCTGTTGGTACTCAGCGTTCTTAGTTTGCGTGACTCGAACTTTTCTACCAACTTCAGGACACTGCTTCTGCAAACGTGCCTGCAAACGTGTATGATAACGATGCTTCGCTGCCTCAGCCGTTTGAAATAACGGCATTGCCAGCAATCCTGCCAGCACCATAAACGGTATAATTCTTCTCGTGAAATAATTCATGACATAACCTCCAAAAATTCACTATTTTAACAACGATCTTAGGTATACAAATAAGATTATCAGAATTAAGAATAGTTTCAAATATAAATTAATTTATGCCAAAAGTCGTGGTTTTATTCAAAAATGGCCATTTTTAGGGCCTTTTTCCTGATAGCCAGTATCATTGTGGCCGCCGACGGCTCGTTACTCCAACTGCCAAAAGATCGTTTTTGCGGGCAAAAAACAACAACTTTTCTCAATAGTTGTTTTGTTGTAGAAACTTATATACTATGCGTTAAAAGTAACATTTCATGTAACCTTTAACGTATGATTGCCATGGAATCAACAATTTTAAGCCTTTTGAGATCTAAAACCTCAGTCTTTACCTTCAAAGAGATCCTTTTGGCCTCATATCACGTAAAACCTGAGCAGCTCAAAAGGCGGCTGAATTACTATGTAAAAAAGGGGATGCTGCACCCCATCAGGCGAGGATTGTACGCAAAAGACAAGCATTACGATCGCCTGGAGCTAGCAACCAAAATTTTTACGCCATCATACGTCAGCTTTGAAACGATTTTGGTCAAAGCAGGGGTCATTTTTCAGTATTACAGCACAGTTTGCGTTGCGACCTACCAAAGCAAGGAGCTTGTGTGTGACGGTACAACGTACGCCTTTAGAAAAATCAAAGACACCATCTTAACGAACACTGCTGGTATTGAAAATAAGGGAAATTACTTTGCAGCATCAAAAGAACGGGCTTTTTTGGATGTGCTCTATCTGAACAAAGATTATCATTTTGATAATCTAGCGCCCCTCGATTTTGATAAAATTATCGCGCTTCTTCCTATCTACAACAATAAACGAATGACCAAAAAGGTACATGTACAGTTCAAAACTTTTGCATCAGATAGGGCACAGCCATGACACTGGAAATTTCAACGCATAGAACTATGTTACTGCACTTGTTAAAAGATATTTATACCAATACAACACTGGGCCCATTGCTTGGATTCAAGGGTGGTACCGCAGCATATTTATTTTATAATCTTGCTCGTTTTTCTGTGGATTTAGATTTCGACTTGCTTGATGCAGATCAAAAGACATATGTCTTCGAACAGTTAAAAGAAATTCTCACGGAATACGGGATAGTTAAAGACGCGCGTGAAAAACGATACAGTATTTTTTTCTTGCTGTCTTATCACGACAAACGCCACAATGCCTACAACATCAAAATTGAGGTAAATCTCAGAAATTTTGGATCACGCTACGAAGTAAAATCGTATCTTGGCATTCCCATGAAGGTGATGATTCAGGAGGACATGGCGGCCCACAAAATGGTGGCGATGTTTGAACGTATCGGCACTACCAATCGTGATATTTTCGACACATGGTTCTTCTTGAAAAATCATTGGACCCTCAACGAAAAGATCATTGAACAGAGAACAGGTCTCTCCATGAAGCAATTTCTACAAGTATGCATTGATCATCTGGAAGCAATGAGTGATCGTGGTATTTTATCAGGGATCGGCGAGTTGCTTGATGCACAACAAAAAGTGTGGGCCAAAGCTAAGCTACGCACCGAAACCATTTTTTTACTCAGAATGCGGTTGCAAGAATTATAATGGGCCGACGCTCAAAAAATACTCCCCCTCAACTTTTCTTCCTGATCGCCAGTATCATCGTGGCCGCCAACTACTCGTCTCCAACACTTTTCGACAAGCAAAACTCCTGTGATTACCTTGTCTATTTTTCATCAAGCGCATCAAGCCATTCTTCCAATGCATCTTCTGTCAGCGCCTTCTCCAATAAATCATCTGCCTCAACCTCTTCCAATAAAGCGCCTGCCTCCACCGCTTCTGCATCCGTCTCTTGACCATCAGGGGGCTCTGCCTGTGGCAACGATTTCTGATTGTGCTTATTTTTTATATGGCCTTTCAAATGACATCGTACCGTAAAACTCTTTTCACACTGTGGACATTGATGCCGTACCCCATCATGAGCCGATTTAATATGGCCTTTCAAATTACTTCGTTGCGCAAAACTCTTTTCACAGTGCTGACATTGATGCCGAAATCCCTCATGAGCCGATTTAATATGTCTGTTCAAACTATTTCGTTGCGCAAAACTCTTTGCACACTGCGGACATGGATGCCGCACTCCATCATGAGCCGATTTAATATGTATTTTCAAATTACTTCGTTGCGCAAAACTCTTTGCACACTGCGGACATTGAAATCTTTGCGCCCCTGCCAAATCTCGTGCTGCCTGAGCAGCATCAACATCATGCACAACAGCTGCCATCACAAAAATAAACAATAAAAGTTTGGTATGTTTCATGTGCTTCCCCACAATCTTGATCTTTGTACAGCATTCTCCATCCCCAAGCATAGATCAGGCAATCTTGCTCATGCAAGATCAGCGCAAGATTATCTGTTAACCCTTTTTGATGGATAGCATCATGGTAGCCGCCGACTGCTCGTTACTCCAGCGTTTTTCGACCGAGTAAACCAGTTGAGCTAGTGACCAGAAGGTCATTTTAGCTACCGCCAACGCGGGAGCAGAGGCGTAGCGATAGGCCGCCCGGACGGCCTGTGGGATTTTTTTTGATTGCAGCAAGCGGGCATCCAGGCGTGATGCCGGATAGAACATTTTATTGTAGAGCGTGTTTTTGAGCTTGTGGCACTCAAACGCTACTCGTTCGATCTCCAAGCCAACTCCATTCAGCAAAGTTTCAAGTTCCTGCAGGGTGTAGTGCTTGTGGTGGCCATACGGCTCCCGTTCATGCCACACAGCACTCTGCTCCGCGGGTCCCTGAACCACTCGGTTGGGTGTGGTTAAAAAGATGCGGCCATCATCGGCCAAAACCCCCTGCAGCTGCTGCAAAAAAAGTGGTACATCGGGGGGCGGGATATGCTCAAAGACCTCGGCAAGCAGAATAAAATCAAATTTTTTCTGCCCGGCCAGTTCAGGAAATATGTCCTGCAGAAGGCCATCTTTAAGCTCAAAGCGGCCAAATCGATCAGTAATGGGGCGCCAGGCCTCTTTATTAACCTGTACTTCAATGGCCATGCCGGCAGGACTGTAAGCTTGCAGCAACAAAAGGCTCAGGCGGCCGTCGCCAGCGCCGATATCCAAAAACGAGCGTGCCGACTGCGCAGGCAGGGCTTTTTCCATCTGGTCAAGCCAGTAACGAATGGCATAATCGGGCAGGCGGGGCGAAAAGCCGGCACAGGCGATCCCTTCTTTCCACAATCGTAGGTATTTTTTATACAGTTGCATAGCGGCTCCCTTCTCCTGCTTTTTTGCACTTTTTCAGGCATGTATTCAAGCTTTTGAGCAATTGATTTTTATGGTATAGTAGAATGTGGAAAAAACAAGATTTTATGGGCTCAAGACTATGATCAACAATGCTTTTTAGCTTACGAGGTATTAGACGCATGTTCTCTGCTGAAGATAAAAAAAACGAAACTCCTGAATCGCTTGAAACCGAAAAGGCTCAGCCTCAAAGTTACGAATCGGACTACAAAGACCAGTTCTTGCGTTTGAACGCCGATTTCCAAAATTACAAACGCCGCATCGAGCGTGAGCGTACCGAATGGACGCACATCATGCAGGCAGACATCATAGAAAAGATGCTGCCTCTTGTCGACGACCTTGAACGCGCCGTTCAAACGGCCGAAGGCAGCCAGGCCGCACCGGCTTGGATTGAAGGCTTCCAACTGATTTTGAAAAATTTCAAAAAAACCCTTACCAGTCTTGGTGTTGAAGAAATTGTAGCAACCGGCACTTTTAACCCTGAGCTGCACGAAGCACTGATGAATGTGGAAAGCTCTGAGCATCAAAGCGGCAATATCGTGCAACTATTAAGCAAGGGCTATACTTTTAAAGGCAAAGTGATTAAACATGCGCGCGTCAGCGTAGCAAAATAAGGCTTTTATTATGGCATTGGTCAAACAAGGCGAACTCCCTTTCAACCGCGGCAACCGCAAGCGCTTTTTTCGCGGACGCTTTAATCGAGCACGCCTTGAAAAAGGGTTACGCATTTTGCCCAATCTGTTCACACTTGGTAACGCTTTCTTTGGCTTTTGTTCAATCATTTTTGCTGCACATGGCGACTTTATTGCTGCCGCCTATTTTATTTTGCTGGGCGCTCTGATGGATACGCTTGATGGACGCATTGCACGTTACACCAAATTTACCAGCGATTTGGGCATGCAGCTGGATTCACTGTGTGACAGCATTTCGTTCTGCCTAGCACCTGCTGCTTTGATCTATTTTTGGCAACTCAAACGCGTTGGCGGATTGGGCTTTGCGGTTTGTGCACTTTTTATGCTTGCCGGCCTGCTGCGCCTTGCACGTTTTAACGTCACGCACAGCCAACAAACCATACTTTTTTTGGGCACCCCAACACCCATCGCTGGATGTTTTTTGGCAACCCTGTTGCTCAACACCAATCACATTGTCCTCAAATCAACACTCGTTACCCTTCTGCTCCTCCTGGTTCTTTCACTCGCGTTACTCATGGTCAGCCGCATTCCCTTTCCCTCCTTCAAGCAACTTTCCAGAAATATGTATGCTCTGGCGGGATTAAGTGTCGGCGCTTTTGTCATTACCATGGGCTTTACACGTGTGCTGCTCATCCTATTTATTGGGTACTTTCTTTTTGCTTTTGAGGAGTACTTTAGAGCTAAAATCCATCATCTAAAAAAAGGACCGTTTCATGAATGAAGTCACCAAGAGAATCATCCTGCTCTGCGCCCTCATCTTTTCAACAGGAGCGTTTGTTGTATCCATCGTACTGGTCAAACATCATGCCAATCTGAGCCATCATGTTCAGGCTGTGAGCAAAGGCGACGCTCAAAAAACCGATGGTACCCCGGCCCCTGCACGCATTATCTCTGCTGCAACAGAAAACACCTGGCTCTCCGTTCAAAGAAAAGTTAAAGATACTGTCATCCAAATTTTTGCACACGTCACCGAATTTAACTGGTTGGAGCCGTACAAAACGCCCGACCAGGCTGAAGGTTCTGGCAGCGGTTTTTTTATCAATGCAAACGGCGATATTGTTTCAAACTATCACGTCATTGCACAAGCAAGTAGCGTTGAAATTCAAATCCCATCATTTGGGCTTGAACGTTTTGATGTGGAAATTATCGGCGTCTGCCCAGAGCGCGACATTGCGCTTTTGACCCTGTCACAAGAGGCACGTGAACGCATCATGCAACGCAATGGTGGCATTACCTTTTTGGAATTGGGTGACTCGGATAGCATTTTGCGTTCGCAAGAAGTGTTGGCTCTTGGTTATCCACTTGGCCAAACGCGCCTTAAAAGCACGTTAGGCATTGTCAGTGGACGTGAGCGTTTGGGCAGCGCAGGTTTTATCCAAATCACTGCTCCGCTGAACCCTGGCAACTCGGGAGGCCCTGCACTTGATACCAACGGCACTGTGATTGGTATCAACTCACGCGGCATCATGGAGGCACAAAATGTTGGCTACATTATTCCTATCAACGAAGTAAAAAGTGCGCTCCAAGATCTTTACAAAGTAAAGCTGTTACGCAAGCCAACGCTGGGGTGCCTGTTTACTGCAGCAACATCAGAGCTGGTCAAGTTTTTAGAAAACCCTGCAGATGGCGGCTGGTACATTGCCAAAGTGTTTAAGGGCACCCTGCTGGAAAACGTTGGCATCAAAGAAGGCGATATGCTGTACGAGGTCAACGGCCATCGCATCGATATGTATGGCGATATCAACGTTCCGTGGAGCGAAGACAAAGCGTCTTTGTTTGAATTTTTAAATCGATTAACCGTTGGTGACACGCTCAATTTTGTGATTTATCGCAAAGGAGTGCGCAAAGAGTTCTCGTTCACCTTTGAACACAAGTACCTGCCACCCATTCGCATGATTTATCCAGAATTTGAAAAAGAGGCAACCGATTACGAAATCATTGGCGGCCTGGTGGTCATGCAGCTTTCACTCAATCACGTTGGCATCATGATTTCACGCATACCCGACTTGGTTCGCTACGGCAAAATTGAGGTGCAGTACGACGAACCAAATATTGTCATCACACATGTTTTACCAAACTCGCAAGCCATTAAAACACGTGTGTTACGACCAGGCGAGATTATTGACGAAGTAAATGGTAAAAAAGTTAAGTCACTCAGCGACTTCCGCAACGCCGTTCTGGCCAGCAAAGAGTCGCGCTACATTACCATTCGCACCAGCGATAATTACTATGCCGTCATGTCCGTTGATAAAGTTTTACGCGAAGAAAATATGCTTGCAGCTCGTTACTTTTATCCAAAATCAGGGCTGCTCAATCAGTTAACCAATACTCCAGAGAAACCACATGAGCAACAAAAAGCGGCTTGATTTACTCGTTCTTGAGCGCTATCCAGCGCTGACACGCAATCAGATTCAAAGCTTTATTATTCAAGGCAAAGTTTTGGTTGATGGAAGCCCGATTACCAAACCGGGCACCCCAACCCCAGAAGATGTAACCATTCTTGTAACCGAAGAGACGCCACGCTACGCCAGCCGCGCCGGGTTTAAACTGGAAGCCGCACTGGATCATTTTAACGTTGATGTAAAAGATAAGATCGCGATGGACGCCGGCATTTCAACCGGTGGCTTCACTGACTGCCTGTTGCAACGCGGTATCAAACGCGTGTACGGCGTTGATGTTGGCTACGGCCAGGTGCATGAAAAAATCCGTAATGACCAACGCGTAATCCTGCTTGAAAAAACAAATGTCAGGCTTTTGACTAAGCTGCCAGAACAGGTTGACCTGGTCACCCTTGATCTTTCGTTTATCTCGGTCCTCAAGGTCATGCCAGCCATCAAGCATCTAATCAAGCCCGATGGCAAGATCATCGTGCTGATCAAGCCACAGTTTGAGGCTGAGCGCGAAGACATCAGCAAGGGTGGTATCGTAAAAAATGATGCTATACATCAACGGGTTATCACCAAAATTAAAACAGGAATGGCCGAATTTGGCTTCAAATGCACGGGGGTGATAGATTCACCCATCCTGGGAGCAACATCGGGTAATAAAGAGTTTTTGGGCTTCTTTGAGCAACAATGAACAGCAATAAAATTTAGAGCAACAAAAAAGGGCCGGGTGTTTTACCCGGCCCTTTTTTGTTGAATAAGCTTTTCAGTCTGCTTATGCAGTATAGATTTGGTTCAATTCGCTCTCGTCTTTTTCACCAAGAAGCGCATTGTACGCTACCATACCTGCAAGTATTGCAGCAACTGTGGCAGCTGGGATCTTGAGCTTATCGGTATCAAGAACATAAACAGGCTTGCCATCTTTGAGTACAGACGCACCGTCTTTGTCCTTTTGTTGTGACATAAATTGATTGTTCAAGAAGCCCTTGATCTTACTTGTTCCAGGATTGATAATCAGATCACCTGCAAGATAGGCACCAACTCCACCAAGCGCATAAAGTGCAAACTTTTTGGTATCGAAATCTTTAGCGATCTTAGAAACACCCTCTTCCCAGGTATTCATCAACACTTCGCCAACTGACTCACCAACCAGGCGAGCATCTTTTGTCTTGATCATTGCGCCATAAATTGCTTTTTGAGCTCCCTCAAAAAACAGTTTTACTGCTGAATCTGACGAATCCAAAATCTCAAAGTACTCTTCCAAAAATGCCATGGAATCATTACTTGTCGGTTGATTCAAAACATTCAACAGCAACAGCGGCTTACTATCACGCGGCTCAATCCCTTTTGCTGCAAAGCAACGAGACAAATATTGTACCAGAGCATCAAGATGAGCTTGTGAGCTCAGAACTATTTTCATTGGACAACCGGCAACATACTCGTCTACCAAAGGAATCCCCTTGTAACCAGCTGCTGACATCAATCCCAGGATTTGAAGCGTAGACTCCAAACCTACACCAATAACAGTTTCGCGATATCCTTTGAATTTTTTATCAAGCTTGATATTGCTATCAATGTTTTGAGTGATAGAACGCACAGGGATCATGGTTGCCAGCTCTTCACCCTTTTTAATCAGCTGCACACTACCATTTTTATACGCTCCAAACAGAACTGTTTGAATATCACTGGTGGCAGGGTTAAATTTCATCATAAACGGATATTTGCCGCCATCAATCGACTTGAATACAACGATTGGTTGATCGTAGGTAAGAAACTCTGGACGTGTTCCAGCGTTATCCGCTGCATTCACAACCCCAACCATCATACCGGCACCTACAAGAACCCCAAGTGCTTTAGACTTCAAAGCACAAAGATTTGTGGATATAGTCATAATCCAACCTCTCAACAATGTTAGTAATTTACCCATAGATCAATATGCAACACCCATTATCGATCGTAAATCAGTCTATTCAAATAAAAAGTTTTTTCAAGGAAAGCGGCTCAAACAGGCCCTTTTTTGCCGTATACACCCCACAACCAGGTCAAGAGCCCAGCCATAACCAGCAAATAGGGCACCAGGACAGCAAATGCATGCAGGCCACTGTTAACCGCCCCATCCCCTATCAAGCCAATCATCAAAAAGAGCGGATATGCCACCAGGGCCCCAATCCAACGGGTAACAGCACCCCTGAGGCTTAAAAATAGGCAAAGCGTAAGAAGCGGATAAAGCAAAATCTGCAGATAAAATCCAATACGCCCCAAAAGCTTGGCCAAGAGGTCATTATACACAGCAGGCGGCAATAACGACCGGTACAACACAAGCTTTTTTGCCCCGCTGTACAACGTTGGAACATCGCATTCAATACACATTTGTGAAAAAAATGACGGTACCACAACATCAAGCTCACCAAACGTTGATTCTTGTGCCTGACTAATCTCAAATACACGCCCGCGCTGCAAATGCACGCTATTGGTTTTAGGATCCAGAAAAAACGAGGGCGCCTTGATAATTTTGAGTAGCTCAAACGTCGGGTTCATAAAAAGTAGCATTATCTCACTACCCTGCTGCGCTTGCAGGTCCAAAAAGCCAACGTAGCACAGCTGATGAGCATCAAGCTCCAACCACTTATCTACCACGCATTGTGCCGTGGCCTGCTTCAACTTTTCTTGCTTAAAATGCGCAGCCTGAAAGGCGAGATCGCTGACAAAGTTTTCATACACCACCACGGTAAAGATGCTGACCAACAGGCCCATAGCCAGCAAAAAAGTAATCAGACGCTTGGGGATAAAAGTTAGCAACTGCAAAAGCTCCCACTCATTGCGCTGATCCAGCTCTTTGAGCAATAAACAGGTTGCCAACCACACCGCAACGGGGAGCAAGTCGAACAACGAGGGGATAAAATTGAGCCATAAAAAGTGCGCTATCGTTATCACTTGCACGTGCCGAACACGCAAGAGCTTTTCGAAAAACTCAACAAAGTTGAATAGAAATGCCAGCAGAATGCTGATGATCACGACAAATGTTAAAAATCGTTGCATCAAGTAGCGAAAAATGAGCATCTGTTATCATCTTTGGAAATTTTGAGGCGACGGGCCCGTAACGTTTTTGATCGATTCTGGCGTAATAAGACCGCATGAAACAAGCGTCTTGATGGCCTCTTCAAATGAAATATCAGTGTAAATAATTGAGTCCTCGGGCATGATGAAAAAGAAGCCGCCTGTTGGATTTGGTGAATGAGGCATAAAAATTTTGACGTAGCGCTCTTCTGGATAGTGCTTGAAGCCATCTGGGATGATGCGCGTATATGACTCTTCAGCACCCTCCAACAAAAATGCAAGGTGATATTGCCCCTTTTGTGGATACGGAATAAGTACCACTTGGCGCTTGAGCGTGGTTGGCTTGACCGGCACTTTAAAGAAATCAACCAGAATTTTGGCCGATGAATACACAATGCGTACCAGCGGAATACGCGCAACCAGCCGTTCAAAATAATGAATAATTTGGTGCGCAATAAATACTTTAAGCACAAAGCCGATGATCAAAATCATGGCCATAACAATAGCAAATTCAACCCCCGGGATGGCACGCAGATATGCCGGTTCGTAGCGTACAATCGGCGCAATCATGCGTGAAAGAAAGTTGTACATAAAATTGATAAAGAAAATGGTTGCAGCAATGGGGATAATTGTAAAAAGGCCGCTCAGAAAGACACTTTTAATAAACGACAAGACCGCTTTAACAGCTTGCAATAACGTCATAAAAACTCCTTGATCACTCAGATTTTAGGGCCTCTTGTAGCAGATGAGCAAGCTCATGTGCCACCGCATGTGCAAGTTCATAACTTTCCGCCTCTGTCATAATTCTGAGCAGAGGCTCTGTTCCAGAGTATCGCACAATTAAGCGTCCCTGCCCAAGCTTTTTTTCAGAATCAGTAATAATTTGAGCGTAGGGCTGCACCGATAAATCGGCTTTGCGAGATACCGGAACATTGACCAGCACCTGAGGAAACTTTTCAAATGTTGTTAAATCCCAGTTTTTGCTGTTTAAAATCGATTCCAAAACCTTGAGCGCAACAAAAATGCCATCACCGGTAGTCAGATACTCTTTGACGATAATATGGCCAGACTGTTCGCCTCCCAGCGGTAAATTGTTCTGTTCAAGCTGGGCAGCAATATATTTATCACCAACCTTGGTGCGCACCAGCTGCTTGCCATCCTGCTGCAAAAAGCGCTCAAATCCTTGGTTGGTCATGATGGTTCCCACAATCTGTGGCACGTTGCGATAGGCCGGAAGTTGCATCAAAAGCGCCACAATATCATCGCCATCTTTGACCCGGCCACGGCGGTTAACCGCCGTGATGCGATCCCCATCACCGTCAAACGCAAAACCACAGAGAGCTTGATGCTCTTGGACGGCCTGCGCAAGTTTTTCAGGATGCAAGGCACCACAATGATCGTTAATGTTTTTGCCATCTGGATTGGCCGCAAGTACATGAACGTCGGCACCAAGTGCCTTAAAAATTGCCGGCGCCACTTGGTAGGTTGCACCGTGCGCACAA
>JAHFBR010000096.1 GCA_023249955.1 bacterium | reverse complement strand
GACAGGCCGCCTCTAAACCATTTTTTATAAATCTCTTCCATGTCGTCAGGTTCTTCAACTTCCAGGACGATCCTGTCACTGGCGCTGACACCGTCTTTGATATGGCAATAGGTGTTGTCGCTCAGGCCCAGGGTAACGGCCTTTTGAATAAATTTTTTGCGGCTGACCACCCAGACAAATTTAACAACTTCGTCAGGCTTTGCTTTGATGAGCTTTTTTTGTTCATGATCGGACAATGGAACGTAACCATAATGATTTTTTGCGGCGATGGCTTTGATGATGTTGGTATCAAGATAAAATGCCAAGACGCTGGTGCTGAGCGCTTGTTTGGCTTTTTGAACATTGATGTGTCCATTGACAATCATGCCGGGATGAAAGAGGTGGTGTTTGTTATCGATATCAACATAGGCGGCATACGAAGCTGGGACATCGCCTTTGGCCGTGCCGATCTGTGGTGCGTAGCTAACATCGGTGATGGTGTTTTTGATGAGCATATCGGGAAAGCTGTTGGGGGTCAGTACGACTTTTTGGCCCTTTTTGACATGGCCAATTTCGCTCTCATCAATGGTCAGGGTGGCTTTCATCAGCGTGACGTCTTGAGCAATTTCAAACAGGTTGGTGTTGCTGACATCACTGGCAACCATGCCTTTGGTTGCATAGGCGGCGATGATGGTACCATTGTCGGGAGCTTTGATGCGCGTGCTTTCATACTCAAGCGTGCTTTTTTCAAGCAGTGCTTGTTCCGTTTGCAGGTCTTCATGCGACTTTTGATAATCTTTGAGATAATTTTGGAAGGCATTTTTTGACAGCTGGCCGGATTGATAAAGCGCCTTTTGGCGTTCAAAAAAGAGCTTTTGATACTCATGCTCTTCGCGTGCTCGCGCAACGCGGTGCGTGGCCGCTTGCACATCGGCGTCGCCTTTTGCCCAGTCAATGACGGCCAGCAGTTGGCCTTTTTTGACGGGTTCATTTTCTTTAACAAAAATGTCTTTGACGCTACCGGTTTGGATGCTGCCCACCTTCATGATGCCCTTAATTTCAAGTACGCCGGAGATGGCGATGGTGTGCTTGATGGTGCGTTGTTGAGGAGCTTCGGTTTTGAAGGGGGATTTTTTGATTTTTGATTGGCGTTTTTTGATAAAAAGTGCGATGCCGCCTGCGATGCTGCAGCAGATGATGAGGAGCACTATTTTTTGCCATATGCGCATGGGGATCTCTTGATTTTAAGCGGGAACAAAACTTTTACCTTTTGCTCCCAAGCTTAGCGCAAATTGTTGGACAATTAAAGGGTTGATGAATGTTGCCTATTTGCTGTTATCTATGTGGTGAAACATGGCGTGGAAACAGGTTTTGGTTTTGGTATCAAAAATAAGGACGTAGGCACCGTTGGTACCGGGGTGACGATCTGCCTGAGTTGCCTGACAAAAGGGTGTGTGAATAATTTTGGCAGGAATAACGAGTGCTATTTGAGATAGAGTATCGAATCTGATCTGGTGAGCAAGATTTTGGTGGATGCCAGCCTGATCAGCGATGGTTAATGGTGCAACCCAATAGCCGAAGTGGGAATGGCTGCACAGGTAGGGTGAGATGGTGTGAAAGGCGTCGCGTTTACGTTTGAAAGCGGTTAGATCACAATGCTCAAGATTGATGGGAGCTACCTGTTCAGTGTTGTTGCAATTGAACAGAACAACGGTAACCTGGCGGCCACCGATAATGTCTTGCGTAAAGATGCAGCGCTCTTGGTTGTCCTCAACAATACGATCGTAGTTAAAAAGTTCTCTCAGAAGGCTTGCGTCTTTGACAAAGCGGCTTCTTTTTTTACGCCGTGCTGAGCGTTTGATGCGCATGGGTTTTTCGGGTGATTCAAGGCTTGGTGGAGACTCGCTGCTATGGGATGTTTCTTCTTTTAGTTCCAGTTCTGTTGGTTCCGGTTCTGTTGATGCGGGGCGTGTCGGAGGTGTGAAAGCTCTTGCTGGCTCAGGTGAAACCGATTGCGCTTCTTGGGTGTACTCGGGAAGCGAGGTTGCTTTCTTTTTGAAAGTTTTTTGTTTTCTTTTCGATCTATTACTTTTTGGTTTGTGGGACTTCTTTTTCTGTCTGAAGCCTGCTGCCGTGCCGACGATCCAATCATCAGCTTTTTCAGTGGCTGTTTGAGGCTCTGGTTGTCCGAGTTCTGCACAGTGGTACTTCATAAGACATTGGAAGCCCAGTGTTGGCAGAGCGAGGTTTTGTGCTGGAATGTGCAGTATGCGTTTCCCTATAATTGATCCACTTGATTGTATTGCTTGCTCAAAGTCAAACGCCATCCATGGTTGCAGCGTGATGACTTCGAATATGATTTTTTTCATGCATGTAAGTTTACTGCTTGCTTGTTTGCCATATGGTGAGCAGCGATCAAACGCTTTTGCGAAATTAGATACTGCTGCTAGTGGGCAAGGCTCACTACAAGTAAATTTGTCTGCTTCGTATTGGATACTAGCATCTGTAATCGTAAGCACGAGTTTTAGTAGGTGCAGTAGATTTTTTTTGTGAGCCTTTGCGCTTGGTGTAAGACATAGAGGTGGTGTAGCAATGCATGCGATAGGGAATGGTGCGGTTGGTAAACTACGTATGGTTGGAATTTGTTCTGTACAGAGCAGTTGTGGTTGTTTTCCCATGCCATGCAGTTGCCATGATAGTCTGATGTAGAGCTCGTTATATGCTTGTTTAAGCTGCGATGAGCGTGAGTAAAGTTCTGGGAGTGGTTGTCTGATAATGGTGCCGATATGAGCAGACGCTTTTTTGCATTCACCGGCAAGCTGTAAGATTTCACGGCGTAGCACGGTTGAGCGTTCCTTGTGCGTAGGATTAAGTGTTGCCTCGCTCACCTGTCGTGTAACCCATTTGAAATATATTCGCATGCTGTCATCCAAAGAACCGTAAATAACCTTTTCGAGTTTTTTTAAATTGCTCCACAACGTGGGATCTGATGTTTTTGCAGTGGGATTTCGTAGGGTGAACTCGGTAAATTTCTTGAAAATGGTTTTTTGTGCGGTACCCAATTCTCTTCGGGCCCGCTCAAGAAGCATAAAGTGTTTAAAGCTCAATTCTGAGCCCTCTTCAATAATATGATGATCTAGTTGTGTAAGAAATTTTTTGGTACGCGGCTGAGTTTGGGCATAGAGAATATTTTCAGCATTTAAAAACGAAGCAAACGTTCGGTCCCAGGTTGAGTCGTCATTACGTTCCGCTACGGCCAAGAGCTCGCCTATAAAATTTTCAAACATGAGCGCTCTGTAATTGAGGATATTCATGATGAGATTCATCTCATGAGGGTCGTGTTGTACATGATCAAAAAATGCATTGATCAGCTCCTGCGAGCTTGTAATAGATGAATCCAGCTCATCTCCACCATCATCAGATGAAGAGAGTGCGTGACGATCCTCACCGCTGTTATCGCTTGATAACAAGAGCGAAGAGAGTCTTGGTGATTCTTCTTCCTCCATGGCATTGGCCACCGGAGATACAAGAAGGGCTAGCGCCCACAATATTAGAAAAAGAGCTGTTTTTTTCATGGAATCCCCCATTTTTTTACTTGATTATTACTATTATAAAATATATAGAGAAAATGGCAAATGGGGTGAAAATAGGGGCGGAATGGTGTGAAAATGAAGAAGGGGCCGGATTTCCGGCCCCTGAGGGTCTGTTTTTTAGGGCTTTTTAGCCTATTTCTTTTCTTGGAAATCAGCGTCGATTGGACCCTGATCGTTATCTTTCTTTTCTTCAGTTGGTGCCGACGCGTCTTTTTGTTCTTTTTCTTTGTACAAGAATTCAGCCACTTTGTACGATGCTTGCATCAGGTCATCGTAGGCCTTTTGCAGTGCAGCAGCATCATTTTCTTGTTCTTTCAATACTTTCTTAGCATCTTCCAGCGCCTTTTCTGCTGTGTTAACATCGGCGATCGGAAGCTTTTCTTTGTTTTCGCTCAGCGTCTTTTCAACTTGCACAATCATGTTGTCCAGGTTGTTGCGCTTTTCGATCGTCTCGCGACGAGCTTTATCTTCGCTTTCGTGCAATTGAGCCTCTTTTACCATGCGCTCAACTTCCTCTTTTGAAAGACCTGAGGAGTTGGTGATGGTAATTTTTTGCTCTTTGCCGGTGCCGAGATCTTTTGCTGATACGTGCACGATACCATTAGCGTCGATATCAAACGTCACTTCGATTTGTGGAACGCCACGTGGAGCGGCGGGAATGCCTTCCAGTCTGAACTTGCCAAGTGTTTTATTGTCTGGTGCAAATTCGCGTTCGCCTTGTACCACGTGAATATCAACAGCCGTTTGACTGTTTTCAGCGGTTGAGAACACCTGTGATTTACGCGTTGGGATGGTGGTATTGCGTTCGATGATTTTTGCAACCACGCTGCCCAATGTTTCAATACCCAATGAAAGTGGCATGACGTCGAGCAACAGAACGTTAGTCACTTCACCAGCCAACACGCCACCTTGGATGGCCGCGCCAACAGAAACCACTTCGTCAGGGTTAACTGATTTATTCGGCTCTTTGCCAAAGAAATCTTTGACCATTTGCTGAACTTTTGGAATACGTGTTGAACCACCGACCAGGATCACTTCGTCTATTTTGCTTGCGCTGATGCCAGCGTCAGCAATTGCCTTTTTGCATGGTTCAAACAGACGTTTGAAAATATCTTGGCAGAGGTTTTCGAACTTGGAGCGCGAAATCTTGAGGACCAAGTGCTTTGGGCCTGATGCATCGGCCGTGATGTACGGCAGATTGATTTCAGTTTCTGCGACTGATGAAAGTTCGATTTTTGCTTTTTCGGCAGCCTCTTTTAAACGTTGCAACGCCATTTTGTCGTTGCGCAGGTCCATACCGTTTTCTTTTTTGAACTCATCAACCAGGTACTGGATAAGCACTTCGTCAATATTGTCACCACCCAGCATGGTGTCGCCGTTGGTTGATTTAACTTCGGTTACGCCGTCGCCAACCTCCA
>JAHFBR010000095.1 GCA_023249955.1 bacterium | reverse complement strand
ATCGTCGCCAGGAAACAAGAATGCGCCCAAAAACGCACGGGCTCTACCGCGTGCCTCGCTGGTTTTGCAGCTGTCTTCGATCTCGTCTAAAATTGTTTTTTGTTTGTTGAGCGAACGTTCTTGATCTTGCTCAAAATAGGCTGGTGTAACGTTATGTCCAAGCCGCATGGCTCCATGATCGGCATTCAATTTATTCATCAAAATATTGAGCAACGTTGTTTTACCAACACCGTTGGCAGCAACCAGCGCTACACGATCTTCGCGAAAAATCTGAAAGGTGACATCTTTAAAAAGCTGCTTGTCGCCAAATGATTTTGAAACATTTTCAACATGCAGCACCACCTCACCAGCACGCACCACCGGCGCAAATGAAAAGTGCACGGCGCCTTGCTTTGGATCTGGTTCGATGCGCTCAATTTTATCAAGCGCTTTGATCATGCTTTGTGCCATGCTTGCACGACTGGCACTGGCACGAAACCGATTGATGGTCTCTGTTTTGCGTTTGATATCTTTTTGTTGCTGAATATACGCCGCTTCTTTGATGGCAGACTCATTTTCTTTGTGCGTCAGAAAGGCGTCGTAATTGCCGGTGAACATGGTCCCCTTGCCGCGATTAAGCTCATAAATATAGTCGCAGGCGTTATCCAAAAAATAACGATCGTGGGTTACCAGCAAAAATCCGGCTTTGGATGAACGCAAAAAATCAAAGAACCAGTCTTTGGTAACAATATCCAAGTGGTTGGTCGGCTCGTCAAAAAGATAAAAGTCTGCATTTTGCAGCAGAAGTTTTGCCAGTACTAAACGCATCTTCCAGCCAACGCTGAGTTGATCGACCGACATGGTCCAGCGATCGGGACCTATGCCTAATCCCTGGAGCATCTTTTTGGTTTGTGTTTCA
Source organism: bacterium (assembly GCA_023249955.1). Classification (GTDB taxonomy): domain Bacteria; phylum Babelota; class Babeliae; order Babelales; family RVW-14; genus JAHFBR01. Next base: position 4,120 of record JAHFBR010000095.1, on the reverse strand, counting down.
AGACTGCCGATATCAACTTGTGAACATTCATGAATAACGTGCGCATAACGCTCGACCTTGACCGGGTCGGCCTCTGCAGCATCGTGCGAGGCAAAATACTGCTCAAGCTCATCACGCTCTTTCTTGAGTGCAAAAATATCATCAAAAACGGCAAAAGCTTCATCCAGCACTGTCTTGGCAGAAAGCAAGACAACCTCTTGCGGCATGTAGGCAATTTTTTTGTCCCGCTCGATGCTCACGCCCCCGGCATCAAGTTTTTGTTGCCCGGCAATAACCTTGAGCAACGTACTTTTGCCTGCACCATTGCGACCGGCAAGACCAATTTTTTGCTGCTGGCCAAAGGTAAATGCAACGTTATCAAAAACCACCTGCTGGCCAAAGTGCAGCGTTATATCTTTTCCAATTATCATAGCAATCCATCTGATTCATCACGTAAAGGGTATAAAAGAGTTCTATGACGTAGTTTACAAGAAAAGAGCCTCTTTGGCCACCAATCCATCAGTCCAAACAGCACTTTTTGATGAAAAAGGGTGTTATTTTTTTTCAATTTGAATTTATTGCCAACCTTGGTACAATGGATAAATGATTCTTTATTTTAGGGATCTTGTTGAAAAAGTAACAAAAACCCTAGATTCTATTAAAAAATAAGAGGTTATAATGAAGTTTTTATCTGCTCTTTTAACAGTTATTTTATTTTTGAGTTGCAGCAACCTATCTGCAATGAAACGAACACAAAGCCTTGCTCCTGATGAGTGGGCAGCGCTAAAAGCAGCCGCTGCATCTGCTGCATCTCCAGAAGACGAGCTTTTTTTTGCCATGGATCATATTCCAGCAAGAGGCTCAGATAGCAGCTCAAGCCATTCAGACAGCGATCATTCAGACAATGGCGACTCAGATGACCAAGCCATGCTTGCAATGCCACGATCCAAAAAAGTATTTAATCTCGCAGAACTGGCAGAAGTATCACCTTTGTGCAAAGACAGCAAACACGGTCGACAAGATCTTGGTAAAACAGATCCTAACAAATCTCCAGCAAAAAGATCGCGCCCATTATCGCCACCGCCATCAGTACCCGCAGCATCTTTTGATGAAGCCGATGATACAATCATCCGCCAAATCAGCGGACAACTAAGTATTGCATGCTTCTTTGCGCTCCATATCGATTTGAGCGGCACCCTAACCGGCCTTGAGAAGAATCTTCTGCGTTGTTTAATATCGCTTATTGAAGCATGTGCTAAGAAGCTTAACACGGGTCAACAAGTTGATCTGACCCTGGTTGCTGATTGTTGTTTTCAGGTGTGGCGAATCGTGGAATCATTCATTCCGCAAGCCTCTGAAGAACAAAGTTACGAAGAGATGTTGTTGGGACATTATCGTGCAACGGGAGAATGGAGCGAGCCCCTTTCATGTGAAATGGTTGGCAGACTCATTGCTTACAACCAACCACTCTTGATCAAAATGTTGGCACTGCACCCAGCCCTCATTTCTGTAAACTCTTCTTGGTTTACCAAATTAGAAAAAAAATTAGCCAAGCTCCCAAAACGATTTCAAGTAGATAGCCCTACAGTTGTAGGGTGCAAAAAAGCAAAGTATGCTTTAAGCCTTTTTGTTCCATACCTCATCACGCTTTGCGGCGTACCCGACAATACACCGAAAGCTATTTATGACAAGGCGATGAAATTCTGCGCAGTAAACATGCCACAATTTCAACTACCACAATAGTGTGCCCAGCGCTGAAAAAACATTAGGCTGGTTGTGTAACAACTCCAGCCTGTGAATTGCGCCAATGATCATAGCGTTGCTTCAGGCCTGGATACAACGGCCCGCGCTCAGTAGTCACACGCCAAGCAAGATAGCTACCAGCAATCCTGCCGACCAAACCACCGGCTGCGCCAATAACGTTGCCCTTGAGCGTTTCAAACAGCTGGTCAAGAAACGGCGTCACGTTGTGCGAATTCTTGTAATAAACGCGAACAAGCTTTGCCACTTGTGAGTGTTTGAGCAAATAATAGTCTGAAAGATAGTTCACAACTACATTCACGATTGCATCATTAATAGAAATTGGATCGTCAAGATCTTCTTTGATCAAGCGATGGTTCTTCAAAAAGCCAACAACCATTGATCGCTCGGGCGTATTTTCATGAAACGCTGAAATCAGCAGTGCTTTGAGCACTTTAAGCTCATCCTCACCCAACATTTTGCTGTGGCGCGCTGCATCTGCAGCATCATCCTCTTCTGTCTCATTAACAAAAAGGCCGATAACTGTTTCCATGCTCCGTACCGCTCCATTCAAGATAGAAATAATGGGACCTTGAAACTGACGGGCTAGAGCATCACCACAAAACTTGCCAACGTTGCTGCACACGTAATCGAGAATCAGGTACTCAATGTAATGACCAACTTGACGGTCCATATAAGTATCCAAGTCTTTCGTGTTGTCTTTTTTCCATTCTTCTTTCCATTGGCCATATTTGTGTTTATAAAACCAAAAATCGTAACGCAAAAGATCTTTCGCCCCAAAGTCGACAACCTGATCTACCCCAAACATCTTTTGTTTTATGCACAATGAGGGAATCAGGATTTCAAGTATCAGATTGGCAAGTTCTGGCTTCAGCAAGCCAAGAGAATAGGTCTCAATTTTTTCTTGGGTAGCTGGACTGACCATACGATCCAACTTGTGTTGAATGTAGCTGCCCATAGCATATTGCGCCTCTTTGATGGTGGCCGCAAATGCAATTCTAATACCCTCATCCTTGCTTTGCCAGTCTAGATTTTTAGTCTGCCAAACATACCAAAAGTATGAACCAACAATACGGAAAAAGGCTCTATTGACCGGGTGCATTCTATCGCCAAACATGATTGGATTGAACATCACGGGCACAGCCTGCAGGGCAATCATAAGATTTGATTCGACCGAGTTGAACGGGTTAACAAAGTCTCTCAGACTCTCTCCAGCAACCATATATTTTTGCAGCTCAGTATAAGCAGCCTCTCCACGGCGGTGAACCAGAAGTCCGGAAGCCATACCAAGACGCAATGCAAGGTCCCATTGATTTGAAGCGCCCCACACGTCGTAACGGTTTGCCCAGAAAAATGCTGATGAGACTTCATGAATTTGCGATACCTTGCGCAAGATAAAGCTAAGGTCGATCTCTGCCGTCGACGCCATAGCACGAAATGCTACCAAGGTACGACGATGTGTTTTGAAGTGCGCAATCCAGTGTTCAAGCGCCTCTTTTAAACTTGGCTCAGCGTCAGGCGACAAGGCCAAGCGCATATCAGCAAGTGCTGATATAGTTTGCCCCAAAACAGCAAAAATGCTGTCAAACTCTGGGATCAATGCATCCAAAGCGACGTGGCAAATCTCGCGGCCATCATTGTCTTCAACCAACTCAAGCAGTTCGATAAACTTTCGCACTGCTTCATTGGATGAATCGGATGGGATTGCCTCTAAACTTTTGTTCAGATTTTCACGCAACAGCGCGACATCCTTAAGCTCAAACGCTACTTCTGGCTGTTGGCGCGAAACACGCATCATGTTGGTTATAATTTTTTCAAGATCAAACGGATTCCCGTTGAGTTGTCGTGGGAAGACATTTTCTAAAAACGTACCGGACTGGATTGAACCATTGAGTGCTTTTAACTCGTCGAGTATATCATTGCGCAGTGCATGGCCCTCTGGTAACTTTTGAACTACGTCATAAACAACCTTGCAACGTGCAGTAAAGAAATTTTCCAGCTTAAGCTTTTCTGCAAGCTCTTGAAACGCAGCCCGTGTTGTTTCAACCTGTGCACGAAGCTCTTCGGGCAATGCCTGCAAAAGACGCGTGCGTTTTTCAGCCGCTTGGCGAAGTGCCGTTTCATGCTGACCTTGCAACATCGTTTGCAACAAAGCATGAAAACTTTCTGAGTCACCACCGCTCAAGGCATCAAGAAAAATTTGCGCTTCGCGTTGCTGAGCCTGTGCTTCGTCAGCAGCAGTTGGCTTTGAAACAGGGGCCTCTTCTTGCGCAGCAGCTGCCTGCTCGATCACTGGAACTGATGGCTCTTCTGCCATTGCAGTTAAGCCTTGACCGGCCGTAGACAATACAACAAGAACTGCAATGATTTTTAATAGTCC
>JAHFBR010000003.1 GCA_023249955.1 bacterium | reverse complement strand
CAGCTCAAACAGATGGGCCTGCTTGAATCGGTCGATGTTTCTGGACATGTGAAAGACAATAAGGTTGATCTGACGCTTGAATTTCATAAATATCGCCAGATCGACGATGCTGACAATAACAGCACGCGCAAAAAAAATAAATTCCTGATCAAATGGAGCACGCTCGAAAATCCAAACCGCCTGATTTTGGATATCTTTCTGAAAGAGGATCTGGACCAACTCACCAACAAAGACGCTATTCTGCTGCATGCAACCAACGATGCAGTGCAGTATGATGTGGCACCATCATCGCAACAATTTGCGCATGCGCCACGCGTTGTTATTGACCCTGGTCATGGCGGTGCGGATACCGGCACCAAAGGTCACTGGGGCATCATTGAAAAAGACCTTGCTCTGGACCTTGCAAAACGCGTTCAGGCAATGCTCAAAAAACAAGGCATCAACGCACTGCTCACCCGCACCAGCGATAAGGATGTGCCGCTGGTTACACGTGCGCAGCTTGCCTGTCAGCTTCAGGCCGATCTTTTTGTTTCAATCCATGCCAACTCAACAAAAGGTGGCAACGAAGCGCCATGGGGCATCGAAACTTTTTATATGGGAAACAACAGCCTTTCGCCACAGCACCCCAACACACAAATTTTTTTCTTCAATCTACAAGAGGACCGTCGACTGGTTGATCAGCTTGATAAACACATCAAAAACACAATGGGCCACTCAAAATCGTTGGCCCATCATATTCAACAAAATGTTATCGACTCGCTCAAGCAAGAAAATATTAGCTACAATGATCGCAAAATAAAACCGGAACAGTTCCGCATCTTCTTGCAAAACGGCATCCCAGCAGCCCTGGTTGAAGTTGGCTTTTTGTCAAACCAAAAAGAGGCTCGTCGGCTTACTCAAGCACCTTATCGCAATATTATTGCGCGCGGCATCAGCCAAGGCATTTTGAACTTCATTGGCGAATAAGGTTACGTTGGACAGCTGCCCAACAAGATGAACGAAAAGTTTTCATTTTGTTCGCACGTGCTAATGTTTGCCAGCACTTTTTTGGTCACCGGCTTGCGCAACTGCTTAACGTACAGCTTCATATTTGCAGGCACACCATCAGCCGTAATACCCCATCCACTCAAATGATCAGGGATTGCGGCAAAGTACATCTCATTAAATGAGGCCAATAAAAACTTGTCTGGACGTGTTACAAAATCATTTCTATCGCAAAAGCGACGCTCAAAAATAACGTAGCCCAAGCGCTTTTTTATCTTCTCATCGTAGATGCCCCACTCGGTGGTGCTTTTTGGCAACGCAGCATCCTCGCCATTTGAAAGTGACGCCTGAAACGTGCCGTCCTCTTGATATTTTTCGCGTTTCATTACCAATTTTTTGTGCATCACATCGATGGTTAACAGATCATCAATGCCTTCGCCTTCAGAACCCTTCAACAACCAATCCCAGCCCTCAGCGTAATAGGCAGGCTGTGTGGGAAGCATGGGGTCAACCACGCGAATGCGGTAAATGCCGCGCTTGAGCAACTGATAAATATCATTGCCGCCAGCAATATAAACAAGCTCTTTTTTGTTTTTTGCCTCTTGCTCCAACGCTTGCAAACAACTATCATGCCAGTGCTTCCAGCCATCACCAACCAAATAGTACCACATGGTTGCATAGCCAAAACGCCCAAGCTGATGCATCTGGCGATTGCTCAAAAAATTATTATATTTTTCGTTGTACCACGAGCCATAGCACGACTCGAACAAGCGATTGGCAACGGCAAAAAGGTATTGATGGCGAATGTGCTTATTTTCGTGATTAAACATAACCTTGAGCATTTTACGATACTTATAAATCACATCATCGATGTGGGCTCCTTGCTCTTCATCATTGGCATGTTCATCCAGGAAATGGTGTTTTTTCATGTAGTCAAAAACCTTTGGCATGTCGCGATCAAGCCACGCGTACAAGTTGCCCATCGTTCGTTTGCCCTGCGGCGAAAGCATGGGACTGGCAGGCTCTTGTTCAAAAGAATTACCCGTCACGTCTTGCAGAAATGGCTTAAGCGCACCCAGCAACGCCTCATGTTTTTTGTAGTGAGCAAGCGTACGATCCCAATAATTTTTGTTCAGCGCAGACTGCATTTGTGTCAATGAACAATCTTTAAAAACATGTTGCCAGGCAATCCATTTGCCAAAAACCTCTTGATCGGTTTTAGTCTCGGCCCCAAGGTGGGTAAGCCCTAGCGCAACGCAACCGTAAAGTGTTAAACGAACAATATACTTCATTACTACTCCCTTTATTGCTGTTTAGTTAACACACGTGCCAAGCTTGATAAACTGAAACGCCGATGCATCGGCCTCGTTCATATAACACATCATAGGACGCGTAACCGGATTTCGCAACTGTTTGATGTACATACTAAAATCATCGGCACACTCGGCCGGTTTGATGCCCCAATTTTCGTGCTGATCGGCGTTAGTGATGTAGTACAACTCATTAAATGACATGAGCATTGCCTTGTTTTGATTAAGCTGAAAATCCTGTTGCGTGCACAAGCGGCGTTCAAACGTTATTGTTCCTATCACCCCATGATCATCATGCAACGTCCACCGTGTGATCGATTTTTTAATTCTTTCATCGCGACTGTCAGAAAGTTTGACCGTAAAATATTCTGGATATTCTTGATAGTATGAACGCTTCATGGTGATATTGTGGTGCGGAAATTTAAAAATCAGCTGGTCACCCATGCCGCGTTTTGCCCCCTGCCCTTGCACAAACCACAGCCAATCCGGAATGTAATAACGCGGCTGCGTTGGCAGCATAGGATCAATCACACAAATATTATAAATGCCCTTTTTGATCATGGCATACAAATCGCAGCCACCGGCAATGTAAACAATCTGCTTGCCCTTATCGGCCTCTTTTTTAAGCGCATCAAGGCATGAAGCGTGCCACTCCTTCCAACCAATGCTTGCCAAGTTGTACCACATGGTGGTGTACAGCAAGCGCCCCAGTGGGTAATGTTCTTGGGTGCCAATAATGGTTTTGAACTCATTCCAAGTTGCCGGGCTAAAGCAGAATTCAAAGAATCGGTTGGCGACCGCCAACAAATATCGCTGCTGCTCCAAATCATGTTCCTGCGAAAACAGAATCTCCATAAACGTCGTGTATTTATCAATGACGCTGTGAAATTCAGCAGCCTGCTCTTGGCCATCAAGCACGGTTGACGAAAGACCACGGCGCTTTAACAGCTTTAAAAATCCTGGAATCTTGGATGGTTCGGACAAGCAGCGATAGCCATGCTCCAGGCTCTGTTTGAGCGGATTGGTCAGTTTAAATGAAAAAGAGCCCACATGCGTTGGGGGCACATTGTGCGGCATGCTCAACAGCGGCATAAACGGAGCCACCGCAGCCGTATTTTGTGCAATTTTTTGACCTACCCGCTCCACATACTGATTATCCAAGTATGAGGCCATTTCAGCAGGGTTTACATCAACAAACTCATTGTGAACATAAGCACTATCTCGATCAACCCAGCGTTTAAAAACCTGATCCGCCTGCTTAATCACGGATCCATGCAAGCAGGACACGGAGCTCAAAACCACCCCTACCACACTCATTAAACCCCTTTTCATAAGCTTTTTTCCCTCTTTTTTAAAATGACAAAGCCGCAATATCACATGATTCATGATGCATTCATGATTCAATAAGTGCTCTTATTGCATCACATCACCCCCCCAAGCGTCAAGGTTTGAGCATGCAAAATATCTGATTAGCAAGATAAAAGGCTGCTGCTTTTGGATTATAGTATCCCTGAGGCCTAAAAAGCTTTATACTTATGGGTGGAATGGATGATTTGCATACGTCACTTCAATGCATTTAGATATGTGCACTTCTTTTGTTTGGTATAACACAGGTCGCCTCCTTGATCACCAGAAGGATCCATTATGTCAACTCAGATATCTCTTTCCTTTGAGCTTATATGCCTGGTAAGTTGGCTTCTTAAGAACGAAAAGGCCATGCTCAACACGCTGGTAAAACATGCCATTCAACATGGCTTTGTTGATGAGCTGCAACAACTGGAAAATGCCGATCAAGCTAATACCAATGAAAACCTGTACGAAACGTTATTGGACTTTTTAGAACACTTGGAACAAACGCTTATCAAGAATCTAGAAACTATTCACGTTGACCACAAGACAAAAGACGAAATTCTGCCGGCGCTTCAAAAAATTGAAAATGATAGTCTCGACTTCAAAACGGTATGGCTCAGCATGCAGCAGACCAAAGCCAAGGTGAACAAAAAGCACCACAAGGCAGTGAATGCCTCACATGCACACACGCCACAAAGCAGCAAGCCTGCTCCACAAGATATAGCTCAGCCAAATGCTACTGATATCTTGTTTGAACAAATTCTGAAAAACTGGAAACCAAATAATAAAGAAAGCGTTAACTAAAACGCAAAACCAAGCTTTTTGAGGGCCTGTCGCAGTTCATACAGCGGCAGGCCTGTTATCGCCGTGTACGATCCGTTCACGCTTTTCAGATACGATAACCCATGATCTTCTACAATGCCTGCGCCAGAACTGTACAATGCCATGGGTAATGTTTTTAGATACTTGTCGATATTTTCATCATCAACATAAAATTCTACCATCGCCCCTGTTGTCCAATGCTCATAGCCATCGCGCTGCCAAGCATCTGCTTTAAAAATATATTTTTCCAGGCAGCATCCTGTCACCACCTCAACCGGTCCTTGACGCTCAGCCGTCAACATTGCACGCGCATGATCGCGATCAGTCGGCTTACCAAAAATCGCATCGGTTCGCGGGTTTCTGACCAGCGAATCTGCCGTCAGCACAAACATATAATCTTTGCCAGCTTCTTCACGCGTTGGCAACGTCAGCGCTTGCATTTTGTGCTGCGCAATTGCCAAAACATAATCGTTAAACGATGCGCCATTGCGAGCAATGTTTTCGTCGCTGGCATGTTCCAGAACTTTGAATGAGATCTGCGCCAGCTCAAGTAAGTGTTGACGCGATTTGGATTGAGATGCGAGGTATAAAATGTCTTTTGTCATTGAAAATCCTCAAGAGTATGTGCGCTTTTTAGCAATAGGTTCCCAAATCCGTTCGTGGTGAGGAGCCCGAAGGGCGTCTCGAACCATACGAACTAATTCAAGTTTTTTTACGACTGCAAAGCTCAGAAATGCGACTCCAGTCGCCAGCTATAAGAGCCTCTTTCTTTTTTCGCGACCACTTCTTAATTTTATGCTCTGCAACCAGCGCTTCGTAACGTGACGCCACTGCTTCAGCATAAACCAATGTCACCGGCAAGCGCGTACTCGTATAACCCGCGCACTTTGCGGCATTGTGCTCAGCCACTCTTTTTTCAAGATCATCTGTGTGACCAATGTAGTAAGAACTATCGCTACATTTAAGCATGTAAACATAAAATTTTTGCATAAATACATTAGTGTTTTGGGTTCGTATGGTTCGAGACGCACACGTTGTGTGCTCCTCACCACGAACGGGGGAACGTCAATTATTCTACAAAACAAATCAGCTGCTTGTCAGCTCCCACATGCCTACAAAATTTTGTTGCACCTTGCCCTCAAGCTGCAGCTCAAACAGACGATCCTGTAACAGCATCACATCCATGCCTGTTTTTTCAAACAGTTCATCCAATGTTGCTGGCTGAACGACCAGAAGAGCAAGTAATGGGTCGCTTTCCAGCAAGCGCTGCGCTGGCGTAACAAGTTCAGGAATTTTGCACGGAGCCTGGGCCGCAAGCTCGGGATAATACTCACCAAATTCTTCCAGGATATCGTTAACACTATTCACCAGCTTTGCACCCTGCTTGATCAAATTGTGGCAGCCTGCGCTCAATTCATCATCAATCAGACCGGGCACCGCAAAGACCTGACGCCCTTGCTCCAACGCACAGTTGCCGGTAATTAATGTACCGCTTTTTTCAGCAGCCTGTATCACCACGCAGCCCAAACTCAAACCAGAAAGTATGCGGTTGCGGGCGGGGAAATTGCCTTTTTCAGGCGGCGTCAGCATAGAAAACGGAGAGATAACTGTTCCCGAGTTGTGGACAATGTGTTCGAATAAATTTTTATTTGCTGGTGGATAGGGCTGCAAGAAACCTGACCCCATCACCACCACAGTCACGCCGCCAGCTGCAAGCGCTGCTTCATGAGCCATGGTATCCGCTCCGTGTGCTCCACCGCTAACAATATGCCAGTCGTGACGCACCAAACCAGGGATCAAGTTATTGATAACTTTGCGCGCATAGTCGTTTGCTTTGCGCGAACCGACAATGCCAATGCGCTTAACATTATTGCTCAGCGCCGCTCCACGACAGTATAAAATCAGGGGCGGTGCATGAATCTGTTTCAGAATCTCTGGATATTCAGCATCAAACACAGAAATAATGCGCGTATCATGATTATGGATCCGCTCAAGCTCCAATTCAAGCTGTGCCTTATCGGCAAGCCCTTTGGCAATCTGCGTTGCAAACGCCTCGGTCAAACCAGCTTTTTTTACAAAATCAGTAACGGTAAAATCGTACAATTGCTCAAAAGGCAATGACGCATGATGTTCAATAACATCCATCCATCCAACGTGCATTACATCGGGATAGACATCATGATAGAGGGCCTTGAAAAGCTTTAACGCTGTGGTAGGCCCTACATCTTTGATCAATGAAAGGTGCAGAAGGATTGCTGTATGTTTTTGGTTGATTTGTTCCATACGGTTTTTTAATTACTTTTCGCCACCATCGTTGTTTTCGTCTTCAGGCAACACATCTTCTGGAAATGAATCTCCAGGCTCTTCTAATAATTCAGCAGGACGTGCACCAACAATCTGGTCTGCACCAACCGGCTGACTACTACCTTCGGCCGGTGGTGTTTGTCCGCGCTCAGCATCGTCATGATTCTCACCATTAAACGCAACCATCGCTGCCAGTGACTGTCCCTCATCAAGACGAACCAATCGGACCCCTTTGGCCTGACGACCCATCGTACGAACTTCTTGTGGCGAAAGTCTGATGACCTTGCCATTGGTATCAATCAACAAAATATGTGAATCATCCGAAACACGCTCCAAGCCAATCACATAACCGTTACGCGTATCGGTTGGAATGGTCCTGACGCCCAAGCCGCCACGGTGTGCAACGCGGAAATCCATCACACGCACACGCTTGCCGTAACCACGTGATGTTGCAAACAACAGATCGCTTGTTTCTGGGATAACTTCCATGCCCATCACAACGTCATCGTCGCGTAATGAAACACCACGTACGCCGGCCGCGTTACGACCCATTGGACGTACTTCAGTCTCTTTAAAGTGAATGCCTTGGCCGTGCTTAGTTGCAATAACAATAGAATCGGTACCGGAGCTGATGGCGCAGAATGCAAGCTCATCACCTTCATTCAAATTGAGAGCACGAATACCGGTGCTGCGAATTTTAACAAACGCGCTTGCTTCGGTCTTTTTGATGGTTCCTTTGCGTGTAACCATGACCAAGAACTTGGTATCCGTTTCCATATCGCGTGCACACAGCAATTTGACAATGCGCTCGCCCTCTGCAAGCTGCAGCAGGTTTACAATCGCACGACCCTTCGCAGTACGCGACGCTTCTGGCACTTGGAAAACTTTTAAGCTATAAATTCTGCCGTGATTGGTAAAGAACAGCAGCTCATCATGCGTACGCGCCACAAAAGCGTCTTGCATAATGTCATCCGATTCTTCAAGATCAGCGTTGCCTTTTTTGCCTTTGCCGCCACGATGCTGTACCGCAAACGTATCCAGAATCACACGCTTGATGTAGCCTTTGCGCGTCAAAGTGACCAAGACTTCTTCATCAGGAATCAGGTCGGCTTCGCTCAGGCTATCAATAGCACCTTCAATACGAGTTCTACGCGCATCGCCATATGTTTCGCGCAGATAGGTCAGCTCTTTGATAATCTCACCCTTAAGCTCGTTATCATCATTCAAGATCAACTCAAGGCGTGTAATAAGTTTTTTCAAATCTGCAAGTTCAGTATCAATTTTTTCGCGCTCAAGACCGGTCAAACGCTGTAAGCGCATCTCAAGAATTGCTTTTGCTTGCTCAACTGACAGGCTAAAGCGTGCGTTCAATTGTGCCGTTGCCTCTTCAGCCGTCTGCGACTTTTTGATCAAGGCAATCGCCTCATCAATATGATTTAATGCAATAATCAAACCATCAAGAATGTGCGCACGCGCCTTGGTTTTGCCCAGATCAAATTCAGTACGACGCGTAATAATTTCGCGACGGTGAATAAGAAAGTGCTCCAACATCTCGCGCAACGTAAAGAACATTGGTCTATTTTGATACAGCGCCAACATGATGATGGACATTGACGTTTGCAACGAGGTGTGTTTGTACAACTGATTGAGAATTACTGGTGGCACCTCGCCGCGGCGCAGTTCAATAACAACGCGAATACCGCGACGATCGGACTCATCGCGAATGTTTGAAATACCATCGATAATTTTGTTTTTGACCAGATCGGCAATTTTGGTAATCAGATCTGCTTTATTTACTTGGTACGGCAACTCGGTAATAATCAACGCTGTATGTTTTTTATTCTCTTCAACTTCCACAACGCCACGAATAATAACTTGGCCGTGGCCGGTGCGATACGCCTTTACAACTCCTGCTCGACCGCAAATAATGCCGCCGGTAGGAAAATCGGGCGCTGGAATCAGTTCGAAAATTTGATCATCGGTAACCTGAGGATCTTTGAGCAACGCAAGGCATGCATCAACCACTTCGGTCAAGTTGTGTGGTGGCACCGAGGTGGCCATACCCACAGCAATACCGGTTGAACCATTGACCAACAGGTTTGGAATCTTGCTGGGCAAAATGGTTGGCTCTGATTGTGATTCATCAAAGTTTGGTACAAATTGAACGGTGTTTTTTTCGATATCAGCAAGAATGTCGCGTGCAATGCGGGCCATACGCACTTCGGTATAACGCATAGCTGCTGCGTTATCACCGTCGATCGAACCCCAGTTTCCCTGGCCATCAAGCAGTGGATAGCGTTTGGAAAACAGCTGAACCATGCCCACCATGGTCTGATAAATTGGACTGTCGCCGTGTGGATGGTAATTACCCATCACTTCACCCACGACCGTTGCAGATTTACGATAAGCGCGTTCGTGATACAACCCGAGCTCATGCATTGCGTACAACACACGACGATGAACAGGCTTCAAACCATCACGGACATCAGGAAGCGCGCGGCTGACAATAACCGACATTGCATAGTCAAGAAATGCCGTTTTGAGCTCTTTTTCAATAGAAAGCGACGCCACCCCACCTACGTACTTTTCGTCGTTTCCAGCTCCTGTAATTGCCATGCCATTTTCCTTCCAGATGCTTCGCTTCTTGAAGCACATTTTACCCAAGAAAGCTTAACGATTTAAACACCACCAAAATAGAGATAAATAGCATACTCTGCCTTGGCTGATCTTGCAAGAAATAGGGATTTTAGGCCCAGAAAAAGCCCGGATTTACGGCACTTTTTTAAGTATGGACAAGCAGTAATATCAGCGCCACGGTTACCCGCGCCATCACACCGGCAACCACATCGTCCATCATAATTCCCCAGCCGCCCGGCAGACTTTTTTCGACCCAAAGAATGGGAAACGGTTTGTAGATATCAAAAAAACGAAAGAGTGCGAAGACAAGCAGATACATCCACCACACCTGGGGCACTGCTGCCAGGGCAACAATCATACCCAGCACCTCATCAATAACCACGTGCGCAGGGTCTGGATCAAGGCCACGTTTTTGAACACGGTGAGCCGCCCAAACGCCAACAACACCAAAAAACAAAGATAGAATCACGGTCAGATTTATAGAACACGGCGGCGCCACAAAAAGTATGGCTGCAGTCACCAGGCTGGTGGCTGAACCCGGTGCCCACGGCATGTAGCCAAGGTAGCAGCAGGTGGCGACAAGGTGGGCTAGTGCTTGTAGTGGCATAGTTTTGCCTATTTCTGACGCATCAGCTTGCGATACGCAACAACATACTCAATGCCGGTATAAACTGTTACCAGGGTCATTGCATACATCACCAAGCGCACCACCACCAACGTCTCATCATAATCAAGCGACAGCAAAGAGCAGTCCTGCTCCAGCAACCAAAAAAATGTAAGATAGATCGCAAAAAACTGTATCACCGTTTTGACTTTTGCATGCAGCGTTGTTGGCAAGATTTTGCCCTTAAACAACGCGTACAAACGCAACATGGTCACGATGATGTCGCGGCCCATGATCACCACCACCAGCCACCATGGAATGATGTGTTTGAGCACGAAGCAGATAAACGTCGAACCAATTAAAATTTTGTCGGCGATGGGATCAAGAAAAATGCCCCCCACACTGACCACGTTGTACTTGCGCGCAAAATAACCGTCGCAGGTATCAGTCAATGCTGCAATGGTAAAGATGACGATGGCAAGGGCCAGCGATGAACCACCCTGCCAAAAAAGCATGATAAAGATGGGGGTCAAGATGATACGCAGGAGCGAGAAAATTGTTGGTATGATAATCATAAGCTTCTTGTTTTTTTGTTAATTAAAACAATAATCCTATTGGAAGCTTGCTGGAAAATAACGCACCTGTCAAACAAATCGCCACATCAGAGCCGGGCACGTGGTAAAACAGTATCAAGTATTTTTTGTGCAGCAGCCGCACTGAGCGTTCCATTATACGCTTTCAGAACAACGCAATATTCTGGCGGATAACTGATAAACACCACACCGTCCGGAATAAACGCAGCAGAACTCTGCATAATCGCATCACAAATTTTTTCGAAGCATGTGGGCGTCACAAATTTTTTTGCATCTTCGGTACCGTGCAGCCGATGCGCTGCCAACAAAGCACGCAACATATTGCTGTCATGCAAGCGCCACCATGCCATATCAAATGCCGTCCAACCCATGGATGATTTGGGTGTAATCAGCGCTCCCTTCCGGATCAGATGCACCGCGGCGGCAATATTGCCGCCCATCACGGCCACCATCAGCGGCGTTATGCTATAACAAAAGTCCTCAAGCCGCGGGGCCGTTGGTTGATTAATGTCGGCACCGTAGGCCAGCAGGGTATCAATCAGAGCGATCGCACCGTTTCCCTCATCCGGTTTGCTTTGAGCAGCATAATGCATGGGTGCACAACCATGCGCATTAAATGTATTCATCAACTCGGCACATGTTGGCGCAAGCAACTTCACATTCTCAAGATCACGTTTTTGCAACGCTGTAATGAGATGGTGATGGGCTTGATGGCTCTTTGATGCCCACACACATGGCGTTGTCAGCATCATGGCAAGGGTTAGGACTGCACAGTAGATTTGTTTCATGGAGCTCCCTTTGTTGAGCAAAAGAGCCGGGATACACGTCCCGGCTCTTAAAATTCTTAATCGTAATGACGATGAACGGTTACTGACCGATGGCGTCCGTCCCATTAGTCCAATTATGGTCGCCTTGTGCAGCATCAGCTGGATGCGCAACACCACCAGCATCAACTAGTATGACGTCAGCACCGCCTTGAACATCTCCACCTGCTGGATGCTGAACGCCATTAACATCAACTTCAAAGTCACCGTTAAAAGCCTCAACTTGCTGACCTTGATAATCATCACGTACGGGCACTGGCTCAACACCTTGGCCAGCCTGAGGCTGAACACCTGTTCCAACACCTTGTTGTCCGCACATATACTCCCTTGCACTCGCAACTAGGCCCGAAACACCCAAACCAAGCTTCGCAAGAGCAGCCCATGACCATCCCGCAACGGGACAGATAACGCTTGTGGCAATAGCATTTGCTGATGCTGGATCGCAGTTAAAGCCAACGACGCCATCCCACACCATGACCAGGATATAAGCCACTGCAGGTACGCCCAAAACTTTACATGCAGCTTCCATTTTTCTTGTTTGCATAACATTGGCACACCAGGCCGTAAAACCAGCACCACTCTTGCGCAACACAACACCCCTACCAGGCTCAACTCGCACAGCTTTGTCGCCCTCTTGGTTGCCCTCAGCTCCGTCACAGCCTTGCTGATCGGCCTTCATACCATGCACCGAATTCAATCCCAGGCTGGCAACCAGCAGAACACCCATCAACATCTTCTTCATACGTACTCCTCGAGAAAAAAGGGGATAAAAATGTTTTTTAACACAAAAAGCGTAGCCCGCCCAACAAATAAATCAATGATAATTTTCAATCAAAGCCTTGAGTACCGTCTTTTTGTTCTCCAAGGCAAAAACATGTTCTATTTGGTTAAAATACAAGGCAAAACCAACATGCTTTTGGTTGTTTTTCAAGGTTCGATGCCAAAAAAACCTATAATTTCGCGGGGTACAAAAAACGTATGTATTTTTGGATTTCCGGAGCTGACAACTCCTTGCCCTCGTATGCATCCACAATCATCCCGCGCGTTCCAGGCCACAAATTTGGCACGCAGGTGGCATCTTTACACGCACGATAGATCTCTTCTGGAATATTTTTTTTACCATCAACAGATTTGAGGCGCAGTTCCACCATCAAGCGATGCAGATCTGCCTGTTGATTGAGATGTTGCATCTTAAACCATGCCATCACCAACGGGCTGGGAGGTGTGGGGTTATTCAAACATGGATATGTTTCCCCCGCACACGGCTCTGTGCCAAATCTTTTTGCACAAAAAACCGATTGCGTTGACGAAACAACAATAGAAATCAGCACGATGATAACGCGTAGATTCATGATCGCTCCCTTTTTTTAGGACATTCAAATACATGCCTAAGAAAGTAGCGATCTTTTTAAATAAAGCAATGCCCCATCCTGCTTGATTTTATGGCAGAGCGTGGTTACATCGCTTGAGGATGTTTCAAATTCTTGTTTGGTGTAAACGATAAGATCTTTTGGAAGCCCCAACCCAAAAAGTGCACGTTGGCCTGGCAACGAGCGCTTGAAGGTTTTTTCTCCTGATTTTTCAATAACAATCAAGAGATCCAAATCGCTATCCTCTGTTGGGCTGCCCCATGCATAAGAGCCAAACAAATAAATCGCGACAGGATCGTACGTTTTGACAAGTCGATCTCTTACTTCGTTGATCGTTTCTTTACTGATCATATGTGCCCCTTTCAGAAATATTGCTGCCTGAGGCTAGCAAAAATTCAAGAGTGGGGCAAACCGGGCAAGCAATTGGCCCCTAAAACTCCGCATTAAATCCCACATCAACACCAAACGTCTTTGGAATGTTGCGGCCGGCAATGATGTACGACAAGCCCGCGCCAGCGCGATAATTTGCGCTGAATTGATAGCTGTAATGCGCGCCCAGGGTGTGTGCAATTGAAAACGTGTTTTGCGACAACAGCGATGGCTGAGCACGGTCATCAGTGCGGCGTCTTGCAACATAATCTTTGCCTTTGATGCGCAGGTCATAAAAAACATCAAAAAATGCTTTGTTTGAAAAAACGGCATCAAACGTGTTGCCCAAGCGGCAGTAAAATTGTGGCCCTGGGTTGATTTTGACTTTTTGTGCGCCGTCGGAGAAATTGCGGACGGTTGAGTCTTGCGCTTTGAATGATGGATCCGGACCTCCACCAGCAGCAACTGTAGGAACAAAATTTAATGATTCGCCCAAAATAATAAGTGATCTGATTGGCAAAGCCCCGCTGCCCAATGCGATATCGTTAAACGTTGTCAGCGGCGTCGTTTTATATTCGTTAATTTTGGGCACACGACGATTAACGTTGGCACCAAAACCATAGGTTACTTTTGCATGCACATGCGGATTGAACCAGCGATTGCGTTGCCACAACAGTGATGTGTAGGCAGAGAGTTCAATAAAACCACCGTTGCCCAAATCATTTTCCCACAACTTGCCGGTGTCACGTTCACGCGCTGTTGGCATCAACAAGCTCATACCAACCATAAAGCGTTCGGCGTAGCGTGTTGGAAAGTCAACGTTGACGTAACCCATCACATCGCTCATGCCCAAAACCGTTTCATCTTTGTTCAGTGAGATGCCTTTGCGTGCAAGAATTTGGGACACAAAGTTTTCGAAGGTGCCAAATAGTTTGAGAAATTGGAGCTCTTGAGCATTTTGCAACTGTGTGGCTAACGCTAGGTCACCCACACCAGGACCAACGTCAGTGGGAAACGGAGAGCCATCAGCATTCTGCCCACGCGCAACATTTTGCACCCCCCGCGCATTTTGTGGTGTTAAACCATTAATCAAGCGCAGGCGCTGATGACGCATTTTAAACGGAATGTGAAAGCCAACAACCACATCACCGTTTCTGTACGCACGCTCGTAATCAAGCGAGACGCCATAATGCTGTAACGATGCATCAAAAATGACTTCTTGGTCGGCAAGAAATGCCAAATAGTGGGCTGCTTTTGTTCTGTTGATACTGTTGGTTACTTGCACATCAGTCAAAGCACCCGCTGCAATCAACATTGGGTCATTACCAATCAACTTGCCGGTACTTGCCAGCTTACTTGCCAGCAATATGTCTTTGATCGTTATATTCGGCTCACCAAAAACCAATTTCGACAGATCCTCGGTTCCACCGTGGCCAGAATAGGCCTGAGAGGCGGTATCAAAGTTAAACGTGGCGTTAATCAGATCGCCTTCGTTAAAAAACAGGGTATAAGCAGGCCAGTGTGGTAGCAGGTAGATGTCGCCGCCGGTTTTGGCAAAACCGCGGTTTTGATATTTTGCAGCGCGACGCCCTTTGCCATCAAGATGCGAATCTATCTCTTTTGAGACGCGCTTGCGAATATACTCTTTTGAGGGCTGTTTTGCTTTTGCTTCGAGCGTGCAGATTGCCGCAGCACAGAGTATGACGGCACCCCCACGTCCCCCCCACCATAACCATCTCTTGACCATATTTACACCATTGTCTTGAATGTTTTTAATACCATTTTCGGCGAGTCTCAATGTGCTTAAAATGGCGCTCGTGGTGAGCTTGTCGAACCATTCGTGCGCCCGAATCCTTCGACGGGCTCAGGACGAGCGCAAAAAGCACCGAATAACTAGGCAAAAATGTTTTAACGTTCGAGTTAGTCATCATCAGTTGCTATTTGCTCAAGAAAGCGTTGAAGCACTGCTTTACGTTTTTGTTTCTGTTCTTGCTCTTTTACTTCATTACGCAGCTCGCCAATTTGCTGAGCAACCTCTTGCTTGATGATCTGATCAACAGCACCATCACCAGCTTCATTCTGTGCCTGCAGTGGCGCACTACGCTTAGCCTTAGCAGATCCCTGCTCGGCAATCTTTGCCTCAAGCTGCTGCACGTATGCCTCAGTTGCAGTAAGCCGATTTTCAAGCTCGGTGCGCAATGTCTCTAAAACCTGTTGCGAGCCGTTACCCTCAACCGCTGGAGCCTCTTGGTGGGTGTTGTGATAGTACACCGCACCACCAATCACCGCAGCCACAAGATACAAAGCGCAGGCCTTGGATGACAGTAAAGTGCTTCGGTTACAGCATTTTTCCCATCCATGCTGCAGAGATTTTTTGCTAAAATCCCACACCCCAAAACACGTCTTGTTAAAGCTCTGCACGCACCGCGCTGCAACACGTTTTGTAGTTTCCCAACCTTTTCTGATCATCGTTCACCTCACGCTTCTGACCATTGATCTACTATTTCGTTCTTCACCTTACAAAAGCTCATTACTTAATCGCAAGACTCCTGCAATAATGTCCACAACCACAGCGACTGCTCGTATGCATCTGCTTGCTGTTCAGCCACGGGCTGTGTGTTTTTGCCATGCTGTTCGTCGCATCTGTCGCCAGAAGCGCTACACCACGATGATTCTGTTTGTTCCTGCGCATTTTTTTGCATCTCATGTGTATGAACCACCTTCATACATCCCCCCACTACTGTCTAATACTATTCGGTAAAATCGTAAAGCTTACTTGTTTGTTATAACCATATACATTGCCGATCAATAGGCCATCCGTCGCTATATCGTTGCGAATTTCATCATCAAAGAACAGGTCAAAGATTGACTGGTTGAGTATGTACAGATCTGGTCGATACAAATCAAGACCCTTATTGTACAAGCGCTGCGTACCATTCTGGCTAAAGAACACGGTAGCAAAACCGAGTGTTGGAACACGGTTGATCAGCGTTCTGACAAAGGCCTGTGCCGTTAACGATAACGGACGGGCATACACATTAATCAACTGCAGCGGACTGGTAAACACGGTGCTCAACAACAATGGACTGATTGGCTGAGTGTTCAACATGCGGCCACCAAACATTGATTGTGCCGCTTCTGCCAATTGCACCATGCCGTCACCCTCGATGGTTGCGCGCTGTGCATTAAAAGCAAACGGACGCTCTTGGCGTGTCATTGGATCAACACTGTTTTGACCAATACGCAAGCGACCATCGTGATCAATCTTCAAAATGCCCTCTTGCCCAATATCAAACTTCTTCAAATATCCGCCGCCAGAATCATTAATCGGATCACGCGTGCCGCGAACATCATCAAGGGCGTTGAGCTCGACCAAGCCGTTTTTGCCAATTTCCAGACGAGCGCCCTCGCGCACCGTCAGGTTGTAGGTTGTTTTTTGGATCGACAGCTGTGCCGTTGAGCCATTTTGATTGATGCCATCAACGGTAATGCGACCCTTACGTCCAACGGTAATATTGAACTCATCAGTTTGATCTTGGCCGATGATAAAGCGTTGGCCACCCTCAACGGAAAGCTCACCACCGTTATCAATCAGAACATTAAACTGACCCGTCATCGTCACCTGGCTGCTGCCAATGGCTGAAGGATTCGCTCTAGAACCCAGGCGCATGACGGCAAAATCGGTAACCGTAAACTTGGCCCCTCTTTCTACTGTTTCTCCGCGACCAGCAATTGCCATGCCGTCGCGCAGCCATACCGTGCCTCTGCCACGGAACTCGATTTCAGCAAGGTGCGGCAGGCAGAGCTCATCAATATCAAGCACCAAGACCGGATTTTCAGATTTGTCATCAAATTCAAAAATCAGCTGCGGGCCTTTGAGGTTATTGATGTCATCGTTGAGGTTGGCATCGAACATGATGCGGTTATCGAATATGATCGGAGCCTTGATAACCATCTTGCGACGTACCAAGATCTTGTTGTTCAAGCCCTCAACATAAATTGCATCTTCTGGTTTGAACGTGGTATCAAACAGGCCTTGTTCCAACACGCCACCACTACGCAAGAATAGGGTTAGCGGTTGCGCTGGATGCACACCAAAGTCGATCAATGCACCAAGGCGGACTTGGATGGTACCAAACGCATTGCTTTGTTGAACACGACTGTTGACCGTTAACGTGAAGTCATCAGGAATGATAAATGGCGGCAACGCACGTGTAAATACCAGATCATGTTCGTCCTGCGTACGTCGTGCTGCCGCTGCTTTCTTTTGAGGCTTCTTGTTCTCTTTTGCTTGTGCTGTTTTTGCATGCACGGTTGGCTTATGAACGCCACCGGCTAGGTCTGCAGCAAGCAGATGTGCCAAGATGATGTCTGGTGTTTGACCCTTGTCAATCGTACGCTCACGGCTAGCACGGTGCAGACCAACTGAATCCAAGAACTGGTCGTACAACACCTCAATTGCCGTTGTTACACGCTGTGGACGACGCGTCAAGCGTGGACTACGGATAAACGACGAGTCGATAGCGTTGAGCAAGTTGCTTGACAAGTGCAGTGGCGAATCCAAGATCAAGTCGGTTGATTGCTGCTTGATTGGGTTGTTCAGGACTGTGAGCAAGCGGCCACTCAAGAATGAGTGAACGTCGGTCACAAAGGAGTTTGAACCCAGCAAGTTAAGCGTGATCTCGTAATCATCAAAGTACAAACGAGCTTTGCCATCGGTTGAACCCAAGAAGAGCACATCATCGCCAATGTTGATCAGCGGACTGCCCTGAATCTTGAGGCCTGGATCGAACATCACATGCAGATCGGTGTCGAAAATATTGCTGAAGTTGATGAAGCCGTTCATGGTCAAATTATTTGCTTGGAACTTGAGCTGGTTGTTTGGTCCATCAACAAAGAAGTTCATGTTGGTATTAACATCAACATCGACCGTTGAACGGTTTGCCATGCCAATGGCACCAACAAAGAAGCCACCGCCAGGAACCAGCACACTACCAACCTTGATGCTTTCAAGACCGTTCAGTTCGATATTTTCAAGTTGCAGCGTTGCCAGGCCCAGATCAAAGGTCTTGATGACCATTGGACCAGCAGGCGTTGGCCTGAAAATTGGCTGAATGACAAAGCGATGTTGCGCACCTTGGCCACGCATCGTAAAGACGTTTGGATTGTCTTGGTCACCCAGGACGGTGATAAAGTCGCCGGCTATTGCCACATCTTCAGCTAACTCAAACACCACGCCTTCATCAATCACCAGGACCGATTTGTCGCCAAACTGGAAGGTGTTTTGATTAATGCGCAACAGCTGAACGTTCTTCAAGCGAACCGTCTTGCCTGGAGCAATAACAAATTGTGGCGAATCTGGCTTGGAGAATTGAATCCATGCACCCTGGCCATCAATCGTGATGCTTTCACGAATATCGACCAGCTTGGTTGGTGGAATATCGCAGTTGCAATGCATCAGCACATCGGTAAACAGTGGGAACTGATCAAGTTCGCAAGGGCAAACGTCATCAATCAGATCAATCAGTGTGTTGCTATTATTGCGGCAGCAGAACAGAAGTGCATTGCTGTTGTTGCGCGTCAGGAACAGCAGCGTGCTGCTATTTTGGCGTGCCAGCTTGCCATCAGCAGCCGAGAAATTGGTAATAAAGTTGTTGATTGCATTGCTGTTTTGAATAATTAACGGATTATTGCCAATCGTTATATTCAAGATCGCGTTGCTGTTGTTTGTTATTCCACGTGCAAAGGCATTGCTTAACGTGCGGCAGCAGTACAAGATCGTGTTGCTGTTATTGCGTGCCAAAAACAACTTGGCCGCGCTATCGGTGCGATCCAAGAACAACAACGAGTTGCTGACGTGGCGAACAGCATCTCCACCCATATTATTTGTGTTGATAATTGCATTGCTGTTGTTTCTGATGCCCCGCGCAAACGCGTTACTCAACGTGCGGCAGCAGTACAAGATCGTGTTGCTGTTATTGCGATTAAAGAATGCTGTTGTGTTACTATTGGTGCGCACCGTTGTATTCAGCTTGATAATCGCATTGCTGTTATTGCGGCAACATTCCAACAAAGCGTTGCTATTATTGCGCGCCAAGAACAGTTTTGCTGCGCTATCCGTACGATCCAGGAACAATACCGAGTTACTAACATAACGAATTTGCGATACCAACGAGTTGGTATTGTTTGGATTCACGATCCTGATTATCGCATTACTATTATTGCGAATACCACGTGCAAATGCGTTGCTCAATGTACGGCAGCAGTACAACAATGCATTACTATTATTGCGTGCTAAGAACAACTTGGCTGCACTATCAGTGCGATCCAAGAACAAGACCGAGTTGCTAACATAACGAATCTGCGATGCCAGCGAGTTGGTATTATTTGGATTCACGATCCTGATAATCGCATTACTGTTGTTGCGTATGCCACGTGCAAATGCGTTACTCAGCGTGCGGCAGCAGAATAAGATTGTGTTGCTATTATTGCGATCAGCAAACGCTGTCGCATTACTGTTTGTGCGTATCAGCCTGTCTTCTCTGATTATCGCATTACTACTGTTTCTATTAAAGAACAGCAACGTGTTACTCAAGTTGCGACAGCAGGCCAACAACGCATTACTATTATTACGTGCCAAGAACAACTTGGCCGCACTATCAGTGCGATCCAGGTACAAGACGGTATTACTGACATAGCGAAGGCCTGGTACTAATACATTAATCGCCGCACTATTCTGTAAAACCAACTTGGCAAAGAAGTTTGACGTTGTCGCTTGGATAATGTTAATAATGGCTTGACTATTATTGGTAATAAATGAGTTAAAGATACTACCCGTCAGCAACAGCATAATCGAATTACTGTTGTTACGACAACAGAACAACAACGCATTACTGTTGCTGCGAATGCCACGCGCAAATGCGTTACTATTCGTTCTGATTAACCTATCTTCTCTGATAATCGAATTACTGTTGTTGCGGCAACAGAACAACAATGCATTACTATTGTTGCGTGCCAAAAACAATTTGGCTGCGCTATCAGTGCGATCCAAGAACAAGACCGAGTTGCTGACGTGGCGAACAGCATCTCCACCAATATTATTTGTGTTAATAATTGCATTGCTGTTGTTGCGTATGCCACGCGCAAATGCATTACTCAATGTACGGCAGCAGTACAACAATGCATTGCTATTATTGCGCGCCAAGAATAACTTGGCTGCGCTATCAGTGCGATCCAAGAACAAGACCGAGTTGCTAACATAACGAATTTGCGATACCAACGAGTTGGTATTGTTTGGATTCACGATCCTGATTATCGCATTACTATTATTGCGAATACCACGTGCAAATGCGTTACTCAATGTGCGGCAGCAGTACAACAATGCATTACTATTATTGCGTGCTAAGAACAACTTTGCCGCACTATCCGTACGATCCAGAAACAAGACCGAGTTGCTAACATAACGAATCTGTGATGCCAGCGAGTTGGTATTGCTTGGGTCAATAAT
>JAHFBR010000094.1 GCA_023249955.1 bacterium | reverse complement strand
CGGACTCTCCTTTTTTGAAACGACACCTTTTGCGTTTTTTTAACTCTCCCAACCTGCATAACGGTCAAGAGATGTTTATCGCAGTAACGTTGAGCAACCCTGTTAACATGGTCTACCTTTATTATAGACAGAATTTCACCCTGTTTGTCAAATAAATTAAAACTTAAGTTCAATTTTTTGAGAAATAGAAACGTCTGGGCCATCTGTATGTTGCTCTCGAAAAGCTCGATGGATGAGGCAAATAGGAGGTTTTTTGCCATTTCCAAATCCTCAACACTTATACCATTTTTTCCGACTTCATCCAGGGTATCTAGGATCATTTTTTGAGCAGATTCCACTTTGTCGGGGGTGACTATAGTCTTGATAAATATCATGCCGGGCTCCTCTCGTGCCCCATAGAGCAATGACCCGCCAATGGTATAAAAAAGGCCGGTTTTTTCGCGTAATTGAAAGATACGTGAAAAAGGCGCTCCCTGGGCTCCACCAGTCACAATGATGTCCAATAACGATAGCGCATTGTAGTCTGGATCTTTACGTGAAAGTGATGGTGCTGCAAGTGCTAAAACCACTTGGTCGCGATTGATGGGAAATTGCAAAACTTGGGGCTTATGTTCCTGAAGTGGTGGATAGGTAAGCTCAGGAATTTCTGGTCCCTTCCACGCGCCAAAATAGAGCTCAACCAACTCGTGGATATCGGCATGTTCCATGTCGCCTACAATGACCAGGTTGGCACCCTTGGGTGAGATAAATGTTTCAAAGATTTGCTGTAAATCTTTTTTATCCAAGGCCTTAACACTTTTTTTATCACCCAGCGGAAGCTTGTGATAGGGGTGGTCTTGGTAAATCGCCTCCTTGGCAATTTGATCTACAAAATCAAGGGGTGCATCCCAAAATTCATCGATCTCGCACAACATTTGTTGGCGAACTTTTTCAATCGATGCTTTATGAAAAGTTGGATTTTTAATAATCGCGGCTACTATTTTTAAGGCCTTTTCAAGGTTGCTGCTGAGGCATCGAAACACAATGCTGTCTGATCCAGCTGCAAGATGTATGCCCTCCGTTTCCAAAAACTTTGCAAACTCTTCAGCGTCGTGGTCTTGGGTGCTGTCAGTGATGACGCGGAGCAAAAATCCAAACACGCCACTATTTTTTGCTGATTCGTACAGATAGTTTGCTTTAAAGCTTAAAATGCCTACCACTTGGGGTACCAGGGCGTTGTCGTGATAAATCAGATCAAGACCGTTGGGCAAAGAGAATGTTTGCGGCTTTGGGAAGGTGAAATTTGAAACGGGAGATTCGGTGATTTTGTTGGCCCATTTTGCCGGTTCAACAGGTTTGGTTCGCTTGTGGCGTTCAAGAATAATATTATCAAGTTTTTCAGATTCCATTTGCAGGGCGACCATTTTTTTAACATCGTTTTTGGTGATAGGCAGCAGATAGCCTTTGTGTTCCATGGACGGGTTAAAGATTTCAGCGTAAAATTGCTGCAGTTGTTTTTTGGTAGTTGCTGCAACAGCGGCCAAGTATTTTTCAACAAAATCGGCATCGCCGGTTGCCAGATACGAATTTCCAATGACAAATGCCTGCTTTTCAGTGCTTTCCAGCAGCGTCGTAAAATCAACCTGAGTACGTTTTTGTGCGGCGGCAAACTCCCATTCATGTACCGGGGCTTGGCCCAGTTTAGCCAATTCCTCTTGCAGAATCTCCTCGATAATCTGTGGTTGCTGCCCCTCAGTGGGCCATACACCAATGCAGATAAGTCCACGTTCAAAAAAATCATAGACCGAGCAGTCAACATCAACAGCAAGTTTTTCTTGATTGACCAAACGTTGGTACAGGCGTGAACTTTTGCCGGATGCGAGAATGAGGCTTGCAATGTCAAGTAAGTGATTTTTGCCCTCTTGAAACCCAGGAACTTTGTAGGCATAGCAATACCACGGACCGTTAGTTGGTCGAAAGAGGACGGTTGAGCGTGCAACCAAATCGTCCTGAATATGAAATTTGTTTTTGGTGTACTCTTTGGGTGATGGGATGTGGCCAAAAAGACGTTCGGCTGCCGCAAAAACAAGGTCTGGCTCTATGTTGCCAGTAAGAACAAGCACCCCGTTTGCTGGATGATAGTGCTTTTTGTAAAAAGCGTATAGATCATCGCGATTGAGTGCGCACAGGTCAACTTTTGAACCGATGATAGGGTTGTGGTAAGGATGTTCGGGAAACATTGAGGCAATGATTTGCTCGAGCAGAGAACCCTGAAAATCCTCTTTATACATCCGTAACTCTTCGATGACTGCCTTGAGTTCCGAGGCCAACATCTCGGGGTCAAAGCGTGCGTGCTGCATGCATTCAGCCAAAAGCTCTAGAGTGGTTTCCCACAAGTGACTTGGAAGCCTGAAGGTGTAACAGGTATAGTCTTGTGAGGTAAAAGCGTTCGCGTCGATGGTTAGTTTTTGGCAAATTAAGTTCAGGTCACTTTCAGAAAGATTTTTGGTTCCCTTAAAAAGCATGTGCTCAATCAGATGTGCCATGCCGCGCTCGTTGACACCTTCATCCTTTGAGCCAACATTGTACCACAGATGTGTTTCAACGCGTGGAACGTTGTGGGTAGGTTTGACAAGAACGGTGAGCCCGTTACCTAAAACTTTTTTGAATATTTTAAATTTTGAGGTAAGTAATGACATGAAACAAGAACCTTACGTTGGAATTTGTTAGCAATATTTGATGCCTCTTTATACACTGAATGAAGCTTTGTTTAGTGTAGCAGGTTTTTGATACCTATCAAAAAATATGGGTATTCCAGGAAGTACATGATCAAACCTACCATTAAAAGATTGAAAAGAAATAGGATCTTTAATTTTTTTTGCAGAAACCTTTTGTACGGGACCGTTCGCCTTCTTTTTCTGACCTATCGTTTGGATGTAACCTATACAGCAGAGGCGCGGCAGGTCATCAAAAATTCGGTCGGACTTTTTTATTTTTGGCATCAACAGATTGTCTCGGGCATGTTTTTTTTCTATTCGCTGCGTGCTCAGGGTGCCTGTGTGGTCAGCCCTAGCAATGATGGGCGCATTGCCGGCTTTATTTGTCAAAAGCTTGGTTTTGATGTTTTGTATGGCTCTTCGCATAAAGCATCTATTGGGGTGGCTCGGCAGGCATTGGCGACGTTGCGTGAAAGAGGTCGTTTGTGCTTGGTTGGTGATGGATCACGTGGTCCTGCATTTCAGCTGCAGCGAGGTGTAATCTACTTGGCACAAAAATCGGGAGCGCCCTTGGTCTTTGTTGAATGCCGTCCGCAGTGGGCGATTACTTTCAAAAAGAGTTGGGACAAGTTTCAGATACCGCTTCCTTTTAGCAAAATTTCAGTTACCCTTCATCATCAAGTTGATGTAAAACCAGAAGAGGTAACGTTATAATGTACGCCCAAGTGTTGTTGCTCAATGGCTTTGATATGCCGCTGTGGTACAAAGTGCCACCACATCTTGCTGGCTCTGTGCACGAAGGCTGTGTGGTGCACGTGCCACTTCAAAAGCGCGAAGAGTCTGCTTTGATCATGGTGCTTGCAGCAACACTTGATAAATCAATTACATTTACCATTCGCGAAATGAGTGGCCTTGGTGCGTTTCCCAATGATACGCACTATCATGATTTTATTGAAAAGGTTGCACGTTACCACTGCCTCCAGCCGTTGTATTTTTATCAACGCATTCGGCATTTTTTCAAAGAAAAGCAAAAAGAGATTGAGCTGACCTCAACACAAACAGACGAGCAGGTGCCGTTGGTGACCTTGACCGATGAGCAGCAGCCGATTGTTGATTATGTAACACCGCTCATCAAAAATCCCGCTTACGCGCCGATTTTGATTCATGGAGTAACCGGTTCGGGTAAAACTGAAGTTTACAAACGCTTGATTGAGCAGGCCGTTGCACATAATAAAAGTGCATTGCTGTTGTTGCCTGAGGTGACCTTGGCGCTGCAGTTTGAACATTTGCTGCGTGCCCAGTTGCCCAATGTTACGATTGTTGGCTTTCACTCTGCGAGCAAAGTGACTGAAAAGAAACAGCTGTGGGAGCGCTTGGTGCGGCAGGAGTCGGTGTTGCTTATTGGTGTGCATCTGCCCATTTTATTACCGATCCAAAACCTTGGAATCATCATGGTTGATGAAGAACATGAACACGGATTCCAAGAAAAAAAACATCCAAAGATGAATAGCAAAGAGATCGCGCTTTGGCGCGCGCATCATTACAATATTCCGATTGTACTGGGCTCGGCAACGCCGTCGCTGACGTCATTGTATAACGTTAAACGTCATGGTTGGAAGATGTTTTCGATCACCAAGCGGTTTGCCGGGGCGTTTCCCGAGGTTCAAAAAGTTATTTTGACCGAAAAAGGTCAACGCCGGCGCAAGGTCTTTTGGGTCAGCCCTCAGCTTGAGGCTGCCATCAAAGAGCGGCTAGCAAAAAAAGAACAGATCATTATTTTTCTAAATCGCCGTGGCTACAGCTTTTTTGTGCAGTGCAAATCATGTGGCTTTATCTTTGAGTGCAAGCATTGTTCGGTTAGTTTGACGCTGCACGTTGACACCGGTCAGCAGCTTTTACGTTGTCATTACTGCGACTTTTCGCAACAGTTGCCACCGTGCTGTCCTGGCTGCAAAGCACCAGAGCGAGAGCTCTTGAAACGTGGCATTGGCACTCAACAGATGGTCCAGATTTTTAAAGAGCTTTTTCCCGCTGCCGTGATCGAGCGTGCTGATATGGATTCCACCAGCAAAAAGCGCTCCTGGCAAAATACGGTTGCTGATTTTAAAGCAGGTAAAATCGACATGCTGGTGGGCACCCAGACGATTACCAAGGGCTATCACTTCCCGAAAGTTACGTTGGTTGGTGTTTTGTGGGCCGATCTGAATTTGCACTTTCCGTTTTATAACGCCAGCGAAATGACGTTGCAGCAGCTGATTCAGGTTGCTGGTCGCGCCGGGCGCCAGTGTGCTGGCGGCAAAGTGATTGTGCAAGCTATGCATGATCATCCCGTTTTTAATTA
>JAHFBR010000093.1 GCA_023249955.1 bacterium | reverse complement strand
TCTCCATCAAGCCCTTTTTTGAGCAAAGATAGCATCAAGTGGCGGTGAAGGCTAGCGCTTTATGCATCGTTAGTACTGAAATCATCTGCATACGGACCAAGGCCCAGTTGTCTGCGTGTGGTGTTGAGAAACTCATAATTGTAGCGGGCAGCAATCATTTTGAGATACACCGTGGGCATGCTGGCACTAAGAATTTGTTTAATTTGCTCGTAGGTTTGGAGGTCAACGCGTGCGGAGCACACCGTCCCCGGCTTGATGCGAGATTTAAACTTTTCTTCGAGTGATCCCGTCTCATCGAGCGCTTTTGATGGCAGCTTCCAGTAGGCACCAAAAAATTCAATGTTAACCGTGCCGTTAAAGTGTGACAATCCAAAAGCAATCCGCATGGTTGGATCATACGGTTTGTTGTTGGATATGATGGGCGCTGATGCCTCGTACGACTCTACCAGAAAGAATGGCTTAGTGTACTCCGTCCAAAACTTGAATGGCTCTTGCTGGAGCCGTTTTTTGAATCTTGCGTGTTGTGGTTTGGTTAAAATAAGGTTGAGAGCGTTATCAAGATGTTTTTTTTCGACAAAAATAATACCTTTGCCCTTAATGGCGTTCATAGGTTTAATCACGTAACGTTGGGCCGGCATGGTATCGGTGATCTCGCGAGCAAGTGTTGGCGAGTAGATTCTGGGGACAATTTTGCACTGGGGCCGCAGTTTTTCAAGTTCTGGATCATCGGCGAAAAAAAGATGTGTCAAAATTTTATTGAGCACAAAAGGTTTGGTTGCATCATCAAGGATCATAAGATTCGGATATCGCTGTGTGATGATGTCATAATGTTTGAAGAGGGCAAAGGGCTCTGTTGCCACCAAAAGTGCTGGTTGTTGTATGTTTTGCAACGTGGTGTAAATGGGGATCTTGAGCCGTTCAATTTCATAAAAAGCAAAATGATCCTTGCGTGCTGGATGAGTTTTGGGATGCGTGTGACAGATCGTGTTGATGGGTAGTTTTGCAAAAAACTTCCATGCATTTTCCCAAATGCTTCCAATGCCGAAAAGTCGCTGGTGTCCCAGGAACCCAGACACAACGCCCTGGCCCATTTCGCATATTTTGAGCGTACCGTTTTTGAATTTTCCATCTACAATGCAAAAAGAGACATCGGGTGGCAATGTTTGAGTACTGCGAGGAAGTGCCGGGAAGGGGAGTGGGCGTTGAGCGGGCAAGCAAATATTGGACCCGACCGAGAGTAACGTAATAACTAAGAGCAATACGCGCATGATTCATATCCTTCTCACCAAAATAGCTTTTTAAAGTGCCCTTGATTAATATAATTGTGTGGTGGGGTTAGTATCAAGAAAAGGATGAGTTGACTATTTCCAGAGAGGAGAAATGCATGATGCATATGTTAAAAAAGGCTGGACAGCTTGGCAGTATTTTGTTGGGTATTATTTTAGCCGTGCAAAATGCATGTGCACATCCATCGCATGTGTTGACGCAACGTCAGATGTGTGACCTTGAACTTGTTATGAATGGCGGTTTTGCACCATTGACCGGATTTTTGAAAAAAATAGATTATGACAGTGTTGTTGAAAACATGCGGCTTGCAGATGGAGCGGTGTGGCCGATGCCCATAACGCTTGATGTGAGCGAAGAGGCGGTCAAAAAAATACACGAAGATAACGTTTTGGAGCTTCGTTCCCCCGATGGTACACTAATGGCAACCATGGCTGTTGAAGATGCTTGGCAGCCGGACAAAGCCAAAGAGGCTCTGTGTGTTTATGGCACAACCAGTCTTGAACATCCTGGTGTGGCCTACCTGATGAACAAGACGAAAGGGTATTACGTTGGAGGCGCTGTCACCAAGGTTGCTATGCCGACGTACTACGATTTTGTTGATATTCGTCGTACGCCGCAGGAGCTCAAGGCATATTTTCAAGATAACGGCATTTATAAAGTGATAGCTTTTCAGACGCGTAACCCCATGCATCGGGCTCATCTGGAGCTTACATACCGAGCAGCAAAAAATGTTGGAGCACATTTACTGATTCACCCCGTGGTAGGTTTGACCAAGCCGGGTGACGTTGATTATCGTACACGCGTACGCTGTTACAAAAAACTGATGGCACACTATCCGCAGGGTACTGCAACACTAAGCTTGTTGCCTCTTGCCATGCGTATGGCCGGCCCGCGCGAAGCCTTGTGGCACGCGCTTATTCGCAAAAATTACGGCTGCACCCATTTTATTATTGGCAGAGATCATGCCGGACCGGGCAGCTTTAGCAACGGGGTTCCTTTTTATGGGCCCTACGATTCGCAAGATCTGGTGATGAAATATGCTGTCGAGATTGGCATGGAAATTGTTCCATTCAAAGAGATGGTGTATATTCCAGATACTGATTCTTACGAGCAGGTTGATCAGGTTCCACCGGGAGTCAAAACATTAAATATTTCTGGCACGCAACTGCGCAATATTCTTAATAATGGTCTGGAAATTCCATCGTGGTTCACGTATCCAGAGGTTGCGCAAGAGCTACGTATTGCCTACCCTCCGCGCAACAAGCAAGGCTTCACCATATTTTTTACCGGTCTTTCTGGTTCTGGAAAATCGACGATTGCCAATGCGCTTGCGGTTAAGCTGAACGAGTTGCAGGACCGGCCCATCACACTGCTTGATGGTGACATTGTGCGCCAGTATTTATCCAGTGAGCTTGGGTTTTCCAAAGAGCACCGTGCGCTCAACGTGCGTCGAGTAGGCTTTGTTGCCAATGAAATCAGCAAAAATGGCGGTATTGCAATTTGTGCACTAATTGCGCCGTACGAGCAAGACCGCAAGCACAACCGTGATATGATTTCAGCGCGCGCAGGGTACATTGAAGTCTATCTGTCAACAAGCCTTGCGGATTGTGAAGAGCGCGATGTTAAGGGCCTTTATGCAAAGGCGCGAGCAGGAAAGATTGAAAATTTTACTGGCATCACTGATCCTTATGAGGTTCCGATTAAACCAGAAATTACCATTGATACGGCAAAAGTAGATATTGATCAGGTACTTAATCTGATTATCAATCACCTCAAAAAAGAGCGTTATTTTGGTGATGAGTGATTTGGGATGCCTTGTTTGAGCATGGTGATATAGAGCTCTGGTAGTATGGAGTGAAGAATGCTTTTGATATCGTTCCAGTCATTGCGATCAACAAAAATTCCACTGTAGTATGCCCCGGCATGCGCAATGGTTATTGTTTTTTCGGTCAACGGAACATCATCGATAAGTGATTTGACCGGTATTTTCCAGAATCCTGCAATGACATTGATGCTGACGGTATCGCCATCATGATGCATCATAAAAACAACACGCATGGTTGGGTCATAGGGCTTGCCATCTTTGTAAATTGTTTTGGATGGAACGTATTCAGCAGCAACCATCTGGCGTGGTCGCGCTTGGCGCCAATATAAAAAACAGCGGTGAGCATCACTATCAATTTTTCTATAATCTTTGAGAAGTAATTTAAGAAGTGCGTCAAGATCTTGCCGTTCGACCGTGTTGACACCCATGCTGAGGGATGAGAAAGCCGGTTTGACAATCAAAGGGTTGCTCGCGACACTGCCCAAAATTCTATGAGCAAGGGTATTATTGTACTCTGCTGACATGGTAACAAACTGTGGAATGTATTTGCTCAAGCCGGCATTGGCAAAGAGTGCATAGGTATTATCCTTGCGCTTAAAGTAATGCCGTGCCATGGCGTTCACATACAAAAATTCCGGATTTCGTTTTTTAAATTTACAAAAAGTTTCGCCCTCGCGTGCTTTTTCGGTATTTGCACGAAAGACAATGATGCCCTTGTAAGATTTAATATCAGCCTTGTTGGTTGGAGCTGCACATTTGGATCTTTTGAAAACTGGGTTACGCTCCAGGTCGTTCAAGCTGCTGACGTAATGGCCACCAAGTCGTTTACACTCTTGTAGTGCCAATGCATTTTGGTAGTCACAATTTTCAACGAGCCAAAAAGGTAGCCCAAAGCTTTTGATGTAGTTCCAAAAGATGCCCCAGTACGGTGAAACAACGTCTTGAATGTGGTTGTTGAGTTCGACCGATGCAGTGCGAAATGACATGTAGATGCCGTCGCCGCATTCGCAAAATTTTAAAACACTTTCACCATTTTTGGGATTATATTTTATATCGGCGCAACCAAAAGTGATATCAGCCGGAAGCTTGGATATCGTGGGCAGCCGGTGCACTAGGGTGTTGTTCAGGACGGCATAAATATCCTCGGTGCTCATTGCAAATGGTTTGTAAGTGTCGGCAAAGATGCATGAAACATAGGCGCAGAAGAGCAAGCAGTATAGTAACAATCTAACGGTCATGATTTTCATCTTTCATCTGCAACATGGTTTTGTAGAGCTGGGGTAGCATAGTTTGCAAAATATTTTTGATCTTAAACCAATCCTCGTCTTCGGCAAAAAGCCCATTGTATCGAGCTCCTGAGTTGAGGCCGGTTATGTGTTTATCGGTGAGTGTTGCGTGGGGGTCAGCAAGTTCTTTGGTCGGTGTTTTCCAAAACCCGGCAACGACATTAACGTGAACGGTTCCCTGATCGTGATGCATTAAAAAAACAATCCGCATGGTGGGGTCATAGATTTTATTATTGAAAGAGAACGGCTTTGATGGCGCGTATTCTGATACAATAAATGTTGATGGTTGATTATTCTTCCAGAAGGACAACCCAGAAGAAGAGTCTGGTTGTATGGCGTGCTGATTGCATAAAATAAGCCTCAAAAAACTATCAACATCCTGCAGCTTGATGGCGTTGACGCCATAGCCCAGTGTTGCTGAAACCGGTTTGATAACGAGCATGTCGCTGTGAAAATTTTGTTTGATTGATTCGACAAGTTCTGTGCTGTAGTTGGTGGGATAGATTACAGTCTTTGGTAAGAAATGGTCCAGCTGTGCGGCTTTGAACAGCTGGGTGGTAGTGTCCTTGCGCTTGAAATAGTGGCGCGCATTGGCATTTACGTATAAAAATTCTGGATGCTGTTTTTTGAATGTTCTAAAAAGGTGGCTGTCGCGATCTTTATATGCTTTAGACCGATAAACAATAATTCCTCGGTAATCT
>JAHFBR010000092.1 GCA_023249955.1 bacterium | reverse complement strand
GGCGTCATTGTGTATCAAGAACAGGTGATGAAAATTGCTTCGGCCATTGGCGGCTACACACTGGGCGGCGCCGATATTTTGCGCCGTGCGATGGGTAAGAAAAAGGCCGATGTGATGGCGGAACAAAAAGCCTTGTTTGCGCAAGGTGCCGTTGCACAAGGCTTTGATGGCAAAAAAGCAGCAGAGCTTTTTGAGCTGATGGAGTACTTTGCGGGTTACGGGTTTAACAAATCGCACTCTGCGGCCTACGCGCTCATTGCGTATCACACCGCGTATCTGAAAGCAAATTACCCTAGCGAATTTTTGGCGGCACTGGTCACATTTGAAACGGATAACCCGGATAATTTGACCAAATACCTGCAAGAGATTCACGACATGGGTTTGACCACTGTGCCACCCAACATTAATGCATCTGACATTGAATTTGTGGCAAAGCCTGAAGGTGTTGTTTTTGGCCTGAAGGGCATTAAAAACGTCGGCCTGGCCGCGCTGCACAATATCCTGGAAGAACGGGCCCAAAAGCCGTTCACAGATTTTTTTGAGTTCTGCAAACGTGTTGATCTGCGCGTCGTCAATAAGCGCGTGCTGGAAAGCTTGATCTGCGCCGGCGCCATGGACTGCTTACCCGGCAACCGTGCGCAAAAAACAGCAGAGCTTGATAAAGTTTTGGATCTAGCGCACCAACAAAAAGAGGCTGAAAAAACTGGCCAGATGGGCCTGTTTGGCATGTTTGCAGGGCCCGCACCAACTGCCGAACAAAAAATAGAAACATATGCTTTTGCGCTTTTGGACGAATGGCCGGACAAAGAAAAGCTGGAAAAAGAACGCGAGGTCGCCGGCTTTTATCTGAGCTCGCATCCACTCAAAACGTACCCGGTCCTGCAGTGGTTGGAGTTCACACCATTTGCGCAAGCGCTTGATCTGATCAAAACGGTCACGTCACTCAAAGAGCCCACCGTCACCTGTTGCGGCCTGGTGCAAAACATCAAAACCATTCTCACCAAAAAAGGTGACAAGATGGCATTCATGCAATGCGAAGATCTGACGGGCGATGCAGAGATTATTATCTTCCCCAGTGTGTATGCCAAGGTGGAAAATTTGTTAAGCCAACACCACGTTTTTATCATCAAGGGCACGCTTGATATCACCGCACAAAACAAGTGCAAAATTAAGGCCAATGAGCTGATCCCAGCAGACACGATCTTTGATAATGACATGGTTAAAACGCTGACCGTGCGCATTCCTGCACACGCGGGCGAGCCTGATGTCAAAGCGCTCAAAGAGTCGCTCCAGACGGGCGACATTCCGCTCCAGGTGGCGTTTAATGATAACAATCATGATTTACTGCTGATGAGCACCACCAAGGTTGCCTGTTCGCCTGACGTGCTCAAGCAGCTGACCTCGGCGGGGTTTAAGGCGCAGATTGGGGTGTAAAAAAACAGGGAGCGCACACCGAAGTGTTGCGCTCCCTGATGCCTTGATAGATGGGAGGGGCTTTTTATAATTTTTTTATTTAGGGTACAATCATTGCTTGAAGCGCATTCTGTTCATTCTGTTGTTTAACATTTTGTGAGGCTCGATCCAACGCGTCCTTTGTACGCGCAACATCTTCACGCAATAACGTAACCAATTGCGCTCGCTCTGTGGCTGAAATCTGCCAACCTGAAGGCATATCGCCACCATCGAATGATCCAAAAAGATCATCTAGTTCACGTATGCTTCCATTTTGTATATCAGCATCGGGCAATGAACCATCGTTTCTATTGTTACTCCTGTTGCGAATCCCAGCATGTGGCGTTTTTTCATCGTTTGAATCTGACCCTATTTTTCGAGCTCTCGTTGCTTTATTTGGACTCCGTGAAGATTCTTGATCTAAATAATCGCCTTGATCGTTATTTTGATAATACGTAGGGTCAAACAACGCATTCATGGCATCAGTTACATCATCATCCCAGCCCGTCCACAAGTCGTTCGAATGATCTTTTGATAAATCCTCAGAGGATTCCTTGTTGCTGTTTTGCGAGGTTGATTGCCTATTGTTATCATTAAATTTTATCTCTTTAGTAACTGTTTGCTGAGCCGGCTCATTGAGCTTAGGCCTCAATCGAGCACCGTCTAGCTGTTCAGGCTTTCTTGATGGAAGAAAAATTGCTTGCGGCAATGCAATTGCCTTAGGTGTTACCACCCCATGCATGTTGGTTTTCCAGTTTTGAGCTAAACCACAAACATCGCCATCAAAAAATGGATCCTGTGGCTGTTCAAATTCATCATAAATTGCATCAACTTGCACCAAGATTTTTTGTACTAAAATTTGCTTTGCATCAAGCTTTTCCTTTTGAGCAACTGAAGCAAAAATTTTATATGTCGGCATAAAGAGTAGATTATTCCATGAATACTGGGCCTTGTGAGCAAGCATCTTGCGAGCAGGCGTCTTGATGAATTCACGCTTTACCCAATCAAGTGCCGTAGATAATTTCAAAAGCTTTGCATTCACTGGGCATTCTCGTTTTTCTGCCTGTTCAAGCTCTGTAATCATTTGTTGTAAACAATGCAGAAAATTATAATTATACTTGTGCCACAACAATCCGCCGACGAGAGTGACAAATACAATGATTGGAGCGAGAATTTTTATCAATCCTCTTCTCATAAAAGATATAGTAATCTTTTGAAATATTTTACCAATCATTGCATTGCTCCATTCATTGTATCGAGGTTGGGGAAAACCCCAACCTCGATACAATCATTTATTAAGCGTTAGGATCACTAAGCATCATCACCATCGTCAAAGACAGCGAGAGCCGCGGTGCTCACCTGAGCAACACCTTGCGCCATACGCTGACCAAACGCAGCAACCTGCGCGCTCATTCCAGTAAGAAGCTCTTTTACCTGTTGCCACGTATCGTTCAACGTTGAAGACCATGATGCCGTCTGCTTAAGCTCTGTAAATCCCATGACGGCGAGCCAGTATTTTAAACCGCCACCATTTTTAATCTTTGTTTTAACAAAAGTCGCCAAGTCTGCATTCGCCACTTGCAATGCATCTGCAACACCTTTAAGCTTCTGCTTCGCTAGCTTGACACAATTATTGTTTTGCAGCGCAGCATGAATATCATTTCCTAGATCCATTGCGAGTTCTTCGCGTGAGAGGTTAACCACAGTGGCAGGATTATGTTGAACAACTGCACGCGAAAGAGCCATTTCTGCCCATTGAGCAATGGCATTAAACGCAAGTCTTTTGTTATACCAAGCCTTCATTTTTTCAAAAAAGCTTGCCTCTGCTGCTGGTATTAAACCGGCAACAAAGCCTGTGAACTCTGGTCTTGATAGATACACCAATGCTAAGTTATCATTGACGCCATTTCCAAGCTCACAAGCCTGACCGTTAGGCAAGAGCGTGTCTAATACTTGCTGATACGTATGCGCCTGAGCACAAAGCTGGGCTGTCATCACACCGCCGACTAAACCTAGTACAAGCGTTGTTTTTAACAGTTGTTTAAAGAATTTCATAAAAACCTCCAAAATAATAAATATTACTTACGATTAACACACACATTAAAAAGCCGAACAAAAAGTGCGGTAAAAACAGTCGTTAGAATCATAAAACGTACATGATCGCCATAACCTGCAAAGGCCAAGGAATCTTCTGATACCTTATACACCCCAACCTGACCGCCTTGTAACAGCGCATCATGCTGGCGCAAAAGGTATCCCGCAAGCAAACAAAGAATGCTTGCTATCATTTTTGGTCGCTGAATAATCGCACGCTTTAACATCGCAAGCGACCAACGGCGATCATAATCAATAAAATTTGGTTGTTGAGCAAGTACCTGGTTAAGTTCCCCGGCAATTGTGGTTAAAGACGTGTTGGAAACATAGATACCTGTATGAGGATCTTTCAATGCACGAAGCATGCCACTAATTGGATCCTGCCCGTTGTCAACATCAATAACCATTGTATGATTTGTTCTATAAAAATGACGTACCCGCTGCGCATAGTCTAAAAACAGTTTAAATGCTTTCTTGATGCTGTTCGCAAGCAAACGATTGCTGCTATTATCAGGACCAACAACGTGCGCATCTGGATTTAACAATGCAAGTGGTTGGAAATTCTGATTAGTCCCCAAATTGCCAAAATAGTGCTGAAGAAATGGTCCATGTTGCTGGCCCTGCGCATCATATGCACAACTCGCTTCAAAAGATTGAGGCCTAACCATGAGATCACACATGCCAACTTGCAGTACCTGTTTGAGTTGCTCAGCGTTAGGAATCCCTTGTATAACTGTTGCAGGATCCGCTAAAAATGTCACACCAGCCATATCTTCTGCAGCTGCTTCACAAATATTTTGAATCAATGAAATCAAAATTCTAATTGCATGACCATCTCTAAAAACATTTGGATCATTGGTCTGATCAGGATTTTGCATAGCATACACAGAAACCTGAGGCAGTCCTAAAAATCCAACGCACAATAATGCGCGCATCATATTTTTAATATTCATCTTCATCATGATCCCCTCTTATCTACCCATTAGTTTTCTTAGCCAGAATGTCCAACCAGTCCCCTGTGCTTGATGATAACCATCAACCATTGCTTGTGACGTCTTGAGTGCTATTTCAACAACCTTTTCAGGTGGTGTAACTTTACCAGCAAGCTCTTGAGCTTTCCCTTCAAGCTCGACAATTTTTGTTGCAAGCTCAGACAAATCGGTCTTTGTTGCACACGTCGACAAGATATCAGCACCTGGTTGCACAACTGAACTGTCAGCTGTAAGCCAATAATATGCTACAGCAGCAGTAATAAGAGTACCGACAATAATTTTACCTTTGTGTCTTGAACAGACGCTTGTAAAGCGTGTCCATCTGCTTTCTTGAGCAGGAGCGTAGAATTGAGCAGGTTCATTGACAAAACCATTTGGAGCTTCGTCGCCACCAAAATCGCCACCGTCAAAACTACCGCCGAAATCTACTTCACTCTCTTGATCGGCCGCGGGAACACGTGCAGGGGCTGCGGCTGCTTCAGCCTTAACAGCATTTTTTACAAGACCCTGAAGCCCAACGTTCAAACCACGGTCTCGTACAGGATTAAGACAACTGTTAGTATAAGACCAACCAAGTGGTGCGGCTGGACTGCGT
>JAHFBR010000091.1 GCA_023249955.1 bacterium | reverse complement strand
CCAACAATCAAGACGGCGGCCGCAAAAATAGTCTGTTCGCCGTGCTGGATCACGCCAAAACGGCCATGGGTTCACGCACCATCAAAAAGTGGCTGCTGCGGCCCTTGGTACAAAAAAATATTATCACGCAGCGTCATGATGTTGTTGACGCACTCCGTTCCAACGTCGGCACACTGCAACAACTGTCAGAACTGCTGGGAGCATTGGCTGATATCGAGCGCATCATCGGACGCATTGCACTGCGCCGCGCTACCCTGCTGGATTACGTCGCACTCAAAGATTCGCTGGCAATAACGCCAACGATTAAAAATTTTATACAACAACAGCTTGCAACGCGTCTGGGCACCATGCTGCATGAAAAAATTGTCGACTTTTCTCCGCTGCACGATCTTTTGAGCTGCAGCATCAATGATGACAACTCCCGCTCAATCCTGATCAAGCCGGGCTACGATTATCAATTGGATAAGCTCCGCAGCCTGCTTGAAAACGGCCAGCAGGCCATCTTGCAGCTTGAGCAGCAGGAAATTGCGCGCACCGGCATCACCAGCCTAAAAATTGGCTACAACCACATCTCCGGTTATTATCTTGAGGTCACTCAAGCCAATAGTGAAAAAGTGCCCCCTGATTTTATTCATCAACAGACGCTTGCCAACCGCAAACGCTTTGTCACCCAAGCGCTCAAAGATCTTGAGCGCGATCTTTTGAGAGCACAAAACGAGCTGGAGGCCATTGAAGCCGATGTCTTTGAACGCGTCAAACGCGAAGTAGAAACGTATCTGCCATCGTTGCGCCATCTGGCACAAAGCTTGGCAACGCTTGATGCGCTTTTTGGTTTTGCTATCGCCGCGTATGAGTATCGCTACTGCAAACCAACATTTAATGATCAACGCACCATTACCATCACCAATGGCCGACATCCGGTGGTTGAACAGAATATCAACGCTGCTTTTACTCCCAACGATACACAGCTTGCTACCACGGCATCAACGTGGATCATCACCGGCCCCAACATGGGCGGTAAATCAACGTATCTGCGCCAAGTCGCGCTCATCAATCTGATGGCACAATGCGGCAGCTTTGTTCCGGCTGAAACTGCTGATCTTTCACTGCTTGACCGCATTTTTACGCGCATCGGATCGGGCGATAACGTTGCTGAAGGCAAGAGTACGTTTTTGGTTGAAATGGAAGAGACGGCAACAATCTGCACCCAAGCAACCAAAAACAGTTTGGTGATTTTGGATGAAGTTGGCCGCGGCACCAGCACCTTCGATGGCATGGCGCTGGCACAAGCAATCATTGAATTTATTCACCACAAGATCCAGGCACGTTGCCTCTTTGCCACACATTATCATGAACTCACCCAGCTTGCTGCCACATCCACCAGCATCGTCAATTATCACACCGCATGCAAACGGCTTAATGACACCGTTGTCTTTTTGCACAAAATCATCCCGGGAGTTGCCGAAGGCAGCTTTGGGCTTGAGGTTGCAAAGCTGGCCATGATGCCGGCCGCGGTTGTGCAACGTGCGGCAACCATTTTAAAAAATGTGCATCATCTGCAAAATCGTGCGCATCAAAAAACATTGTTTGATGCGGCTGTCAGCAGCCCGCAGGCGTGCGATCATCACGCACAACTACAAACACTTGAAAATACCGTGATTCACTTGCAAAAAGAGCTTGATGGCGCTCACGCAGCCTTGGCTAAACTTCATGCACTTGATTGTGCCAATCTGACACCCAAGCAGGCATTGGATTTTTTGTGGGATCTGACGCAGAACAGTAAAACCAACTGAACACCAATTATCCCGCCCGCATCAACGACATGCTGGCAATTTTTTTGCAGATCTTTTTGACCCCATCAAATGTATCGTACGAATCAACCTGATTCAGCGGCACCCAGCGCACATCATCAACTTCACGCGCAGCGCCCACCAAGGCCTGTTCAGAAGCGGTCAGCACATAGGTAAAATCAAAATGCATGTGCTCCTCTTCTTTGGCATTTGCTGGAATGCGTTGGTACAAAATGCACAGCGGCACCGGCTGCTGAGATTCAGGACCACCTGGGGCGATCTTTAAATCGTCGGATACATCCACCAGCTCGGCCCGCACCCCGGTCTCTTCAAAAATTTCGCGTATGGCCGCTTGATGCGGCAACTCATTGGGATCCAAATGTCCTCCTGGTGGAAGCCATTTTTGTAATTTTTTGTGAAAAATAAAGAGCACTTTGTCGCCCGTGTGGTTCAACACATACCCACTAGCCGTGAAATCGTTACGCATGCAAATCCTTTCCAATCTCTTGACCCAGCGCATAAACCAGCTATGCTTACCAAGATATAAACACTTTTAAAAAAACCTTGAAAGTGAGATGCTATGCGCACAAAAATTAAACAGCTTACCGCTGCTGATATTGACAAACAGATCACCATCAAGGGCTGGGTTCGCTCGGTCCGCAGTCAAAAAGATTTTTCATTTATCGTCTTAAATGATGGCTCAACATTGGCTGGATTGCAAGTAGTTTACAACGCCCAAACACCGGGCTATGAAGAGACACTCAAAAGGCTTACCACCGGCGCTTCAGCCGCTGCAA
Source organism: bacterium (assembly GCA_023249955.1). GTDB lineage: Bacteria > Babelota > Babeliae > Babelales > RVW-14 > JAHFBR01. Next base: position 2,585 of record JAHFBR010000091.1, on the reverse strand, counting down.
CCGGCATGCTGATTAAAAGTCTGGGCAAGGGGCAAGCGTTTGAACTAAAAGCAACAGAAATTGCGGTGATTGGCGAATGCGATGCCGAAAGCTATCCGCTGCAAAAAAAACATCACACGTTTGAGTTTTTGCGCACCATCGCGCATCTGCGCCCACGCACCAACACCATCGGTGCGGTAGCGCGTGCACGCAATGCACTATCGTTTGCCACGCACAAATTTTTTCAGGAGCGTGGATTTTTGTATCTGCACACGCCCGTTGTCACCGCATCAGATTGCGAAGGTGCTGGACAGATGTTCCGCGTCACCACGCTGGATGACAAAAAGCCACCACTCACGCCTCAAGGCGCTGTTGATTACACACAAGACTTCTTTGGCCGGCCTGCTTATTTGACCGTTTCTGGCCAGCTGGAAGGCGAAGCGTATGCGTGTGCACTTTCTGATATTTACACGTTTGGCCCAACGTTCCGTGCTGAAAATTCAAACACCTCGCGCCACTTGGCAGAGTTCTGGATGATAGAGCCAGAGATGGCTTTTGCTGATCTGAATGACGATATGGAGTGCGCAGAAAGTTATTTGAAATATGCACTGAAGTATCTTTTGGAAACATGTCCGGAAGACATGAAATTTTTTAACGACTTCATCAGCAAAGGCGTGATCGATAAACTTGAACACGTTATTAACTCACCGTTCCAAAAATTGACGTACACCGAAGCAGTCGAGATTTTAAAAAAAGCTCCGAAAAAATTTGAGTTCCCGGTTGAATGGGGAACCGATCTGCAGTCTGAACACGAACGTTATCTGGCTGAAGAGCACTTCAAAAAACCGGTGATCTTGATTAACTATCCACAACAGATCAAATCATTTTACATGCGCCTGAACGACGACGGCAAAACGGTTGCAGCCATGGACGTGCTGGTTCCATCGGTCGGTGAAATTATCGGCGGTTCGCAGCGTGAAGATCGGCTGGACCTGCTGGATAAACGTATGGATGAACTAAGCCTGCCAAAAGATGATTACTGGTGGTTCCGCGAACTGCGCAAGTACGGCAGCGTGCCACACGCCGGCTTTGGCCTGGGGCTGGAGCGCCTGGTGCTTTTTGCCACCGGCATGGAGAATATCCGGGACGTCATCCCGTTCCCTCGCTATCCAAAACACGCTGATTTCTAGCTTTTTTATAAAAAAAGAGACTTTTTAAGGGGAATTTGGTTTCAAATTCCCCTTTTTTGCCGCCCCATTTTACAAATAATTCAAACTGTAATACAATCAAGAAAGATGTTTGTTCTTAAATGGAGTTTAAATTTATGAAAAAATTACTGTATCTTTTATTATTCGTCCTCGGTCTTAGCCCACTTGCCAGCACCAGCTGCATGGCAATGAACTCAAATGAAGCATCCAATGGTGGAGATGGTGCTGGAAACAATGTTCCAGCTCCTCACGAGCCCATGCCTATACCCCTCCGGCTCACTCCAGTACCTGAAATCATTGCTTACATTCAAGGACATTTCAATAATCTTTTGTATAGTTTATTGCAGAATGCCTACGTTATGGATATTGCTGATCCACAGGACCCAAGCCGAACCTCCTTGCTCGCGAATAACATATATTTGGGTGCCACACCCCTCCATTGGGCAGCATTTTGTGGCAACGAGAAAGCTGTTAATATTTTACTCTCCTTTCATAGGCACAATATTGACACGCACAACAGCACTGGAATTTCTCCACTGCATGCGGCATCCATACGGGGCCTTGATGCATGCATTAAAATACTTCTGAAGCATGGCGCAAAACTTAAACAAGATGAGCAGGACAAAAATAAGCAGGAAAAAGATAAGCTTGATATTCTTTGTCAAACAGGAGAAACATGCTTACAACTCGCCGTCAAGCAAGGAGATCGTCAAAGCATCAAAACACTTCTCAAATATCACGCCCATGCATTGGTTAAGCACGGCGATCCACAAGATACACTCCTCCATCTCGCCGCAGGGTGTGGTCGCACAAGGGCCATCAAACCTCTCATCAGACATACAGAACTTAAAATCGATAATACCAATACACACGGCCACACAGCTTGTCATCTTGCAGTCGAACACAATGTCGGTGATGTACTTCAAAAACTTTTCAAATACGGCGCCAATCTTAATGCGCAGGACAATGGTGGCGAGACACCATTATATCGCGCAGCCCACCTTGGTAATCACACCACTGTTCAATGGCTTCTAGAGAAGGGCGCAGATCATGGCATTGCTGATACAATGGGGCAAACACCTTTGCACATTGCCGCAGCAACAGACAAAGAATTGTGTGTAATAATTCTGTTACAACATGGTGCCAATACCAATGCTGAAGATGATGACAAGTGCACCCCAAGTGAAGGTGCAAGTGAGTCATGCGGATTGATCATTCAAGCTTACGACAATCCTCAGCAACGCCCGGAGATTAATAATGAATGTATTTGCGGAGACGAATTTAAAGAAAGTGGTTTTGTGGCACAGATGAACTGCGGACACGTATTTCACGTGTTTTGTTATCACAAACAACTCGAAACGGCTGCAGAGGCGAAACAAAATCTTTGTATGTGGTGCC
>JAHFBR010000090.1 GCA_023249955.1 bacterium | reverse complement strand
AACATCATCCTAAAACGCTGCTGGTTGGGGTTTATACCCCAAACAATACCATCGGCGATGCCGATTATTATTACGAAGAGTTTTTAAGCCTGGTACACACGTTGGGCATGCCATACGACGAAACGTACTTTATGAAGCTGCGCAACGTTGATAACAATATGTTTTTGACCAAGGGCAAACTGGAAGAGCTGCACAAATTTTGTACTGAAAACAATATTGAGCATGTCGTCTTTTCAGAGCTTTTGAACCCGTTGCAAGAGCGTAACCTTGAAGGCGCGCTTGGCTGCCACGTCTCTGACCGCGAAAAGCTCATTCTAGCAATCTTTAAAAAATCGGCACACTCGTCTGAAGGTAAAATTCAGGTGGAGATGGCTGAGATCGATTATTTTAAAACACGCATCATTGGCCGCGGCAAGGAGCTTGCGCAACAGGCCGGTATCATTGGCACACGCGGACCGGGCGAAACGGTCAAAGAGGAACTGAAGCGTCATTTTGCAGAAAAGATGCGTCAGGCCAAAAAGAGACTGGATACTCTTGAACGTTCACGCGATGTGCAACGCAAGAAGCGTGTTGAAAGCAAGATTCCGCTGATTTGTATCATTGGGTACACCAATGCTGGCAAATCAAGCCTGCTCAACATCATTGCAAAAGGTGATGTGCTGGCCGAAGATAAACTGTTTGCAACGCTGGACACCACCACGCGCGAACTGTTTATTGACGGGGCAAAAAAGGCACTGATCTCTGATACCGTCGGTTTTATCAGCCAGCTGCCCCACAATTTGATTGCTGCGTTTAAGTCAACCCTGGACGAGCTGCACTACGCAAGCGTTCTATTGCATGTTGTTGATATCAGCAATCCTGCGTGGCAGAGTCAGATTGCCGTTGTGCAAGAAACTCTGAAAGAACTTAGCGTCAACCAATCGATGATCTATGTTTTTAATAAAGTTGATAAACTGCAGGCCGAAGAAAAAATGGAACTGGCGCATGAAGTTATCGAGTATCAGCCACAGGTTTTTATTCACACCAAATCTAAAGAGGGAATAGCACCGCTGATCTCGCTGTTGCGATCTTACAAGATATAAAAAAAGGAGAGCGTATGCCACTGACCATTGCCATTAACGGATTTGGACGCATTGGGCGCGCTTTTTTGCGCAGTGTCTTGATGAATCCGGAGGCGGCACAAAAATTACGTATCACAGCGATCAATGTTGGGCCGCACAAAGGCAGCAATCTTGATATCCTGTTTAAATACGATTCGGTCATGGGTACGTTTGCGGGCGATGTCAGCGTTACTGACGACGCACTAGTGATTAACGGAAACCGCATCACGCTACTTGCCCAAGCAGATCCAGAAAAGCTTGATTGGAAAAAGCTGGGCATTGATTGGGTTGTTGATGCTTCAGGCTGCTTTACCGATGGCACATTGGCACGCAAGCACTGCACCGCGGGAGCAAAAAAAGTACTCATCACCGCTCCTGCATCAAACGAAGATATTACAATTATTCCGGGCGTCAATGACGATGCCTACAACGCAGGCAAACACAACGTTGTTTCACTGGGAAGCTGCACCACCAACTGCTTTGCACCGGTCGTCAAAGTGTTGCACGAGGCGTTTGGTATTCAGCAAGGCCTGATGACCACCACGCATGCATACACCAATGATCAGGTTTTGCTGGATGTTGAACATAAAGATCCACGACGTGCACGCGCAGCTGCAATTAATATGGTACCCACCAAAACGGGTGCTGATAAAGTGATCACCAAAATTTTTCCTGAACTTGAAGGCAAGATTCACGCTACAGCTGTGCGCGTCCCAGTGCCGATCGTCTCGTTGCTGGATTTTTCGTTCACCAGCAGCAAGGCACTTGATCGTGACGCTATCAATAAAGCGTTTGAGACAGCAGCGCGCGGACCGCTGAAGGGCGTGGTTGAGTACTGCACCGCACCATTGGTCTCGTCCGATTTTATCGGCAACCAGTCATCGTGCATTGTTGACAGCCAGCTGACGCAGGCAACCGGCACGATGGGCAAGGTTTTTGCGTGGTACGACAATGAGTTTGGGTATTCGTGCCGACTGCGGGATTTTTTACTTCACAACTCATAAAAGATACTCTAAACTTCTACAAAGCATTTATTGATCTGCACGAAGACGGGCCCATAGCTCAGGGGTTAGAGCAGTCGGCTCATAACCGAACGGTCCCAGGTTCAAATCCTGGTGGGCCCACCACAAGAACGTTTTCATCTTAATGGCTCTCGGTAGTAATGAGGTTGATCATGACAAGGAAATCGTTGTGGCAACACATCAAAGAACTCGTCGAGTGTGATAAAAAAATCATCACCATCCAAGAGGATATTCAACACGTCAAGCACGGACTTGCTGATGACCAGCGCCTGACTACACAGCATGAAGCCGCTCTGGGCGAAAAACAACGCCTTGTACATACGCTGCAAAAAGATTTAAAGCTCAAAGAGCTTGCAGCTACTGAGCTCAAGGGGCAGGAGGACCGCAAGCGCACACAGCGTGATCTGGCAAACGATCAAAAAATTTACATGGCGCTTGAACGCGAGATCGCTGGGCTTGCACGAGAACGCGCCAAGGCTGACGAAGAGCTTCTGAAGCAGCTGTACCAGCTTGATGCGCTTCAAAAAGAGCTTGCCCAAATTCTGGAACAGCAAACAGATCAGGCAAAAGTTTTGCAACACGATATTATTATAAAAAGAGAAAACCTTGCGCACTTGGAACAAAAGCTTGAACAGCTCATCGCGCTGCGGCTTACCATTGTGCCAAATATTCAGCCGGAGTGGTATGCGCAATATGAGCGCATGAAGCACAGCGTGCCAGACCCAATTGCACCTGTTATCAACACCGGCTGCGGATCATGTTTTTATAATGTTCTTCATCACGACATGGCCAAGCTCAAACAGGGCGAGGTCATGGTTTGCCGTAACTGCTACCGCTTTATTTATTACAATGAAGAGGAAGAAAAAATGTCGCACCAGGCGAGTTATTGACGGAAGAGCATGGAACAACAGATGACACTTTTTGCAGCAGGACGAACAGCAAGCTCCAGCAAGCCACACACACCAGCCAATCACGCACATTTTGATATTTACGTCGATGGTGCATCGCGCGGCAACCCGGGGCATGCTGGTGCTGGAATTTATGTTGTTGCCAACAAAAAGCCGATCATCAAAAAAGGTATCTACCTGGGAGAAAAAACAAATAACCAAGCCGAGTATCTAGCGCTTGCGCTTGCAGTATTTTTTGTTGATCATTACTGCCACGAACACGGCATCAAAAAACCGACGCTCTCCATTTTTTCTGACTCCGAGCTTTTGATCAGACAGATGAAGGGCATCTACAAAGTTAAAAATGAAATCTTGGCGCACCTGCGGGGTTTTATTGTTGAACAACTCAACGCGTACACGGTGCGCTTTACGCATGTGATGCGCGAAAACAATACGCATGCAGACAAGCTTGCCAATCTGGGCATCGATAAAAAACACAAGCTCCCTACCACTTTTGCAAAAATTTTGTCAGACTATGGGCTGTTAATATGATGAAACTTTTGCTATAAAGATTGTCACCTTACCAACTGTGTTCTGATAAGTTTCCTCCACAAATGAGATGTTGAGAGTTCTGTGAAGAAGTTTTTGTGTTTGCTGCTTGCCGCAGCGTCATTGTTTGCCCATGCAACTGTTCTTGCTAAGCCACAATCTAAGACCAAAGAGCCACCTCAGGCGGTAATTGAAGATGATACAGCTTCCATTCCATCGGTAAAAATTATTCGTGTTTTGCTTGATGAGCAGGACGCTGATCAAGAGTCAAAGTTTATTATTAAATCGCCACACGGCTTCGTGCTGGAAAGCCCCACCGAATCAAATAACACGGCCGTGTATCAAAAGCCAGAACTCCATCTTTTATGCAAAGACAAAACACTTTATTTACAGTGTCGTGATCATCGGTATCGCCGCATTAAATATGACAGTATCGAGATCTGCAGCCCGCAACGCACGTTAACAATGGGCGGCAGCACGTATCAGGGAAGCTTGGTGATTCGCGTGGATGAAGAAAATAATAGTGTGCTGGTGATTAATAAGTTGCCCCTAGAAGATTATGTTTATTCGGTGGTGCGCTATGAAAGCATCCCATCCTGGCCGCTTGCCATGCAAAAGGTGCAAGCAATTATTTCACGCACGTACGCAACCTTCCTGATGCAGCAGGCACGGTTAAAAAATCCACGCTTCCGCTATTTTGATCTAAAGAACACCAATATTCATCAGGTGTACAACGGCACACACAACTACACACACTTGCGCCAAGCGGTTGATGAGACCAGTAATCTTATTTTGACGCACAAGGGGAATGTTGCGCTAACCATGTTTGATATTTGCTGCGGCGGCGCCATTCCTGCACACATGCGACCAAAAGATTGTAGCAAGCCATATTTGGCACGCCAAAAGCGCTGCACCTTTTGCCAAACGGCCCCATCGTATCAGTGGAAAGAGGACTTACACATCACTGCTTTTTTGAATCAACTCAAGAACTCACCAAACGCCGCACGTAAGCTCAAGCATTTTAATGGACCGATCAGTGAGGTTAAAGCGTTTGATTGCGATAAGGCCGGACTGGTGCACCGCATTAAGCTTTTTGATAAAAACAACAAGGCGTTCACCCTGACCGGCAACGACATCCGCACAACGTCGCCACACAAGATCAAAAGTCTGTCATTTAATATCAAAAAAATTCGTGATCGCATTGTTATCACCGGCAAGGGTTATGGCCACCAACGCGGCGTTTGCCAGTGGGGCTGCAAAGAGATGGTCAGCCGGGGCTGGAGCATTAAAGGCATTCTTAACTTTTATTATCCGGGCACCAAGCTAAGCAGGCTGCTGTAGGAAGGGCGTGCATGCCTTCATATAAAGTACATTTGGTGGGTGGGGTTGCCAGTTACGGCGTTGTTTACGCCCTTGGGTCACTGCTTGGGACTATGTCTGGAGCAACCGCTTTTGACCACCTGCTTTTTTTAAGCTTTGCCCTTTTTGGTTCAATCTTCCCAGACCTTGATATCACCAGCAAAGTTCAGCGCCTCTTCTTTTTATGCATGATCGTAGCGCTACCGCTGGCGCTGATACGCAGTACCACCGCCTTTTTGGTCCTGGGTGGGGTGTGCGTAGCGCTGCTGGTTATCGGGCACCGGACCATCACTC
>JAHFBR010000089.1 GCA_023249955.1 bacterium | reverse complement strand
CTCTCTTCTTTATGGCTGATGAAATATCATGATGAAAGATAGCAGAGCTCGTCAGGAAAGCAAGCCTTATTACCCGACGTTCAGCTCAGGAAAAACATACTACAAAATTACGATTGAGGCCTTTGCTTTGAGCTCTTTTTCGAACTCTCCAATAAATTTTTCTTTGCGCTCTTGCTGTAGTTTTCTTTCAATATCGCTGTAGCGTTCATCCAGCGCCTTGAATCGCTTTTCTTTTTTATCAAGCAACTTAACGGCTTGATAGGTGCCGTCATCGGTAGCAACCGGCTCAGACATGTCGCCAGGTTTCATCGAAAGTACTGCTTTAAATTTGTGTCCGATGTCCTTTTTGGCAATCCAGCCAAGCTCTTCCCAGGCAATTGTTTTATTTTCAAGCAGCTCTTTATAATGGTCGAGCTGGTCTTTTTTGATCACACAAGTTTGCAAAAGATACTCTTCTTTTGCTTTCTCTGGGTGCGTGGCATGATACTCTTCAACCTCTTGTGAGGTGATGACAATTTTTTCGCTTATTTCGGCACGTTTTACGTTTTCAGCAGCAATCAGTCTGCCAAGTTGCTGTTTATATGCCTTCAGGGTAAATCCGCTTTGTTTGAGTTGATTTTCAAACTCGATATCAGAAAGCTCGGTCAAATGATTTTGGATTTTAAAGGTAACCACTTGGCGGTCAATATCAAGTGCGGTGGGAAGCATGTGCATTTCGCCTGCGCGTTGGACCAAAAGCTCTTCCAATGTTAGCTCATCAAGCGAATACCTGCTGCCTTCTTTTGAAATGCGCGGTTGCTCAAGGTCTGACTGCAGAATATTTGCCCCGTTAACACGCGCAACAATGCGGTCAATAACATGGCGCTTGGCATCAAGGGTGTTGGAAATTAAGCTCAGTACGACACCTAAAATAAGTTGATTCTTCATCGTTGTCTCCATATAAAAAGGGCGAGGTGATGAACACTCGCCCTTATATTTTTTAAACAGCTTTTAAGCGCTTAAGCGGCTGTAGCTGCGTTGTTTTCTTTTGGTTCTTGGGCTTCATCATCGCCTTGTGCTTGCCCAGGAGCTGCTTTGTCCTTGAAGAAGTCTTCATTGACTACAACAGTAAATTCGCTGTTAAGTTCTTTAACGCGTTTTTCAAGCGCATCTCTGAAAAGATTGTTCTTCAGCATTGCTTCGATATGAGGTTTAACTTCATCAAGATCAAAGAGTGTGGTGTCTTTCTTATCCCACGCCTTAACAACCCAGAACTCTTTGCCTGTTTTGACTTTATCAACCATTGGAAGTTTGTTTGCACTCAAAACAGTGTCTTTTATTGGTCCAGGAACCACTTCGTACTGCATGCCACGGCTCTCTTTGGTTACGCGACCAAAGTCTCTGAACTTGCCATCTTTTTTGGCCATATTTTCAAAGTCGTCCATGTTTGCTTTTGCTTTAGCCAAGAAGGCGTTTGCAGCCTCCTCATTTTCAAAGCGTGCTCCCATGGCCAGTGTGCCGCCGGCAACCTTAACAAAGCGATCTTTGTTTTCGCTGTAGTGCTTGGAAATATCGCCATCCGAAACCTTGATATTGTCGTAGATCTTCTTTTCAAAGAGTTGAACCATCAAAGAGCGCTTCAAGAGCTTTTCAGTTTCGTTATATGCTTTGACGAACTCTGGATCCTTTTCAACATTGGTTTTGACTGAGAACTTTTCAATCAGTGCTTGTGTGGTTAATTGATCAAAGAATTTACGCAAAAGTTCTTTTGGGAGTGAGTCCAAAGAAGCGCCCTTAAAGTAAGGGTTTGATTGGATCATTTGCACGAGGTTGTTCATAAATTCTGATTCGGTGATGACGGTTTCGCCGTTGATGGTGCAGAGCGAAGCTCCAGCTTCAGCAGCTTGTGCTGTTGTTTTTGGTGCCGGTGTTTCTTTTTTCTTCAAAAAGTCGCAGCCGCTCAGTAACATCAGGGAAAGAACCATGGCAGAGCCATTTACTATATAAGATGCTGATCTCTTCATGATAAAATTTATCCTTCGTAAATGAGTTAAACATTTTTTCAATATGCAACGCAACATCAATCGTATCACAGTTCGGTAATTTTTCAAGAATCCTACAAGCGTGCCAAATCATCAAAAAAGAACAAAAATTTGTGCAACGTGTTAAAAGTGCTATATACTCTCAAGTTGTTGTTTCTTATATATTGGTTTCTTTTACCAGTAGGGGTTATCCGATGAAGGTTGCCAAAAAGATATCGTTTTGGTCGGCTGTCTTGATGAGCATTAACATTATTGTTGGTGCTGGGATTTTTTTTAATCCTCAATCTGTGACGCATGTAGCCGGAAGCTTTGGTTTTCTGATCTGGCCATTGTTGGGGCTTTTGCTCTTTCCTGTTATCTGGAGTCTTGCACAGGCAACGACGGTATTTCCTGGCGAAGGTGGTTTTTATAACTATTGTGCCACAGCATTCAATCCTACGGCTGGGTTTTTGGCGCATTGGGCATATCTTGTGGGCTACATTGGTACCGCCGCAACGTTCTGCGCAGCAATTAAGTGGCTGCTTGTTACCCAAACAAACATGCACATGGTAGAAGATTATCCCATCCTGGTGAATTTCTTATTGGTTTTACTGGTGTCGGCGCTTAACATGATGCAGCTTAATCTTGTCACCAAACTTCAAAGTGGTGCTGCGCTTATCAAAATGATTCCGCTTGTTTTTGTTATAGCATTGGCTGCCTTTTATTGGGGTCCTCACTTGAGTTTTAACTCGGGTGATTTAAACAATCTCTGCTCGGCTATTGGCCTTGCGATTTTCTCATTTCTGGGTTTTGAAGTGTGCTGCAGTATCAGCGGTATGATTGAAGGCGGTGCAAAAAAAGCGTCAAAGGCAATTTTGACGGCATTTTTTATTGCTATGACCGCATACATGCTCTATCACCTTGGCCTGCTGTACATCATGGGTGTCAACAAGCTTGCTGATCATGGCCCTGTTGCATTCCCACAATTCTTGGGCTTCTCGTCTGGGGTAACCAATATTCTCCAAACATTAATCACGTTCTTTATATTCTTCAGTGTTGCTAATGCATTGTACGGCGTATTCTTGATGAATGTAACCAATCTTCATGCGCTTGCAAAACGCAATCTGATTACCGGTTCATCAGCATTGAGCATTGTTAATGCTTACGATAGACCGACAGTGGCAATTGCCGTTCACGGACTTGCCGTATTCCTGCTGGTAACCTTTGTGCCAAGTTTGACGGTATTGATGGCGTTGACCAGCACCGGTGTCTGCCTTGCATTCTTTATGACTGTTCTGGCGCTTTTTTCAACGTACTATCGCCAAAAGAATCACACACAGCTTGCCATTACAGCCCTAGCATTTTGCAGCTGCGCTGTCATGATCTACTACGGCTGGTTGGAGATCTGCAAAGATCCAGTTTCGCGCGTTGTGCTCTTTGTGGGCCTGGTTGGCGGCTTTGTGATGTATAAATTGCACACAGGTATGAAAGCTAAGAGAAAATAATATTATGGCCGCAATCAAAATCCCGGTATGGATCGCAATTCTTATCAATATCAACATTGTTATAGGCGCAGGTTTTTTGGTAAGCACAGGCAAAATTGCTGCGATTAATGGCGTTTTTTCCCCCCTTGCGTGGGTTGCCTGCGGCTTGTTGCTGCTGCCATTGGTGATAGCACTTGCGGATCTTGCGGTTCGGTTTCCAGCAGCCGGAGGCATTTACATCTATAGTGAGCAATGCCTTGGGTCGTTGTGGGGTTTTGTGAGTGGTTGGGGTTACTACGTTGGTACAGTAGCCGCAAATGCAGCGGTTATCCATGCATTTAGCGTTGAGGTCCAAAAGATTGAATCAGTGTCATCCTGGTTGCAGAATTGTGGGCTTGGTGGCTTTGGGTTTGATGCTTTGATGGTACTGCTGTTTGCCATCGTTAACCTGTTTAATATTGAGTTTTTGGAGCGTGCACAAATCACGTTCACGCTCCTCAAAAGCATCCCCCTGCTTTTAGTAGTGGTGGCAGTACCGATGCTTTTTAATGCAAGCCATTTTATTGTCCCGACTGGCGCAGTAGCGTCAAACATGGTTGGCAATATCATTGGGTCGATTCCGCTGGTTCTTTTTGCATTTATTGGTATTGAAGCATGCTGTGCTGTTATTGATAAGATCGAAAATGGCAAACAAAATGCTGCGCGTGTTCTGTTGCTTTCATTTGCAATTATCGTTGCCATTTATGCGTTGCTACAATTCTTTTTGTTTTGCATTCATGGTTCCAGCGACGTCAATCCATTTTTATCAATTCTGCCACAGTTGACCAGCAATCAAATGGTTATTGACTGGGGTAATGCTGCCATAAACATAGCAATATTGTCATCATTTTTGGGTGGTTTTTATGGCATGTTTTATTACAATAATTGGAATTTGTATGCCATGGGCAAAGAGCGCAGCATCATGGGCTGGCGTTACTTGACGATGTTGAGCCGTAACCAAACGCCATGGGTTTGTGTCATGATTCAATCATTACTGGTATTGCTCTTGATTGCGACGGCAGGACATGGTTACTACTTGGTTGCCATGGCCGACTTTGGTACCAGCATTGCGTATCTGCTCAGTGCGCTTGCCTTTGTTGTACTAGCACGTTCGATTGTTGGCTTTTTGGCCATTGCAAGCTGTTCGGTCTTTATCTATTTCTGTGCCACCAATCTTTTGGATGCAGGGTTGCATTATGCGCTCCCTTTTCTTATTATTCTGGGTGGTGGCATTGTGGCACACAAAATCAATACATTTCTTGAATAAAAAAGGGCCGCGTTTTAAGCGGCCCCTTTAAACTTCTCATCCCGTGGGATTATTAGTTAATGCATGTTCCCAGTGCAATAAACTTAAAATCACTTGCGTTCAGCAGCGTTGCAATGCGCATGTTGGTGGCCATCTCTTTGCTCACTGGCTTGCGCAACTGCTTGATGACAATCGACAGGTTGTTATCAAATTTTGATGGATCAATATTCCAGCCGTTCAAAACGCTTGGCAATGCAATGAAATACAGCTCGTTAAATGACATGATATGTGTTTTGTTTGGTGCGTAGGTAAAATCTGTTTGTTCGCAGAAGCGGCGCTCCAGCACGTATTCACCTAGTTTTTTGCCTTCAGCATCAGCAATGGTCCATGTTGTAATGCTGTGAGGGATTTCAATCACTTCGCCGGTGGCAATGCGTGCTTTAAACGTTGTGCCCAACGTTCTGAAGTTGGTGCGTTCCATGACAAT
>JAHFBR010000088.1 GCA_023249955.1 bacterium | reverse complement strand
TGTGGCCAAAAAGATTCAGCACGTGCGGGCTGTAGCGCACTGATTGGATGATGTTGACCATCCAGGCCCAGTTTGCAGCTTGCTCCGGATAAATGCCGATATTTTTTGAGGTGCTCAAGCGCAACTGGCAGGTGATGGTAGGCGGCTTTTCGGCCGACTTGATGGCAGGCAATTGATACGTAAAGAACCATTGCTCTTTAAACGATTTTTGTGTCTGCCAGGCCATGGTGCCCTGTTTATTTTTGCTGAACACGGCTTGTGCCTTTTGCCAGTTGATATCATCTTGGCGTCGGTTCCAGACGCAGTTGCTGTCCGGGCGAATGATGATGTTGGGGCCAATTTGATCAAGCTTCTTGCCACCGCCGCTATCAAGCAGGCGGTAGTTGGTGGTAGTTTCTGGTTTTAATGTTTTCATGATTTTTCGTCAAATACGAGGTGATCAAGATTGTTTAACGGATGTTTTTCGTCGCACATTTTTGCCAACTGTTGGTTGGAAACGTGTGTATAAATTTCGGTTGTCGCAATAGTCTTGTGTCCTAAAAGTTCTTGGATGACGCGCAGGTCGACTCCTTCTTGCAACAGGTGTGTTGCAAACGAGTGGCGAACCTTGTGGGGTGTCAGGGTGCGATCCATGCGCAAAAATTGTCTAAACATTTCAAACGTGCGTTGTACTGAACGCGTGGTAATTTGTCCCCCAGCGTAATTCAAAAAAAGGTACGGCTGATCGTTGCCTTTGACCAGTGCCGGTCGCTCGATGGTCAGGTACTGCTCAAGCATAAGCGTGGCTTTTGAACCAAAAAGAACCATGCGTTCTCGGCGCCCCTTACCCATGATGCGGATGATTTTATCATCAAAATTGACGTCAGTCAGCTTGATGTTGACCAGTTCTGAGCACCGTACCCCGGTTGCGTAGAGCAGCTCAAAGATGGCTTTATCCCGCAGCGGGAAGGGTGTGGGCAGATCATCATCCTTGATAGAATCGAGCAAAAAAAAGATTTCGTCAACCGTTAAGGTGCCTGGCAGCTTGCGGTCAATGCGGGGTGACTTGATGGAAAGGTGCATTGGGACGCCTTGGGCCTGCAAAAACGTCTGAAAAGAGCGTAGGCAAGAAAGTTTTCGCGAAAGTGATGTTTTACTTATTTTTTTATAAAAAAGCGATACAATGTACCGCCGGATGATGTGTTCGAACGCCTGGGCCCCCAGGGGCTCTTGCTTGGCCACCCCATCCCAAAAGCGTAAAAGCTGTTTAAGATCGGAATCATAGGCGCGTAGCGTGTGCCCGGATGCATTTTTTTCAACCTCTAAAAAGGCTAGAAAGTCCTTAACTTTAGAAGAAAAAACATGTTTATCCACCGATTGTTCTCCTTACAGCGTCCCACTATTATTATTTGATCGTTATGTTTTACAGGATATTTTTAAGAAGCACAAGAAGGAAATAATCATGATTATTGATGACATTGTCCGCATTCTTAAGCGTGAAACAAAAACATTCACCCCGCTGATGACCGACCAGATTATTGCTGAGTACGGCAGGGACCCCTTTTTGATTCTGATCAGCTGCTTGCTGAGCCTGCGGGCAAAGGATCTGACGACTATTCATGTGTGTCGAGCATTGTTTAAAAAAGTGCAGACGCCAAAACAGTTGTTGGCGCTGCCGCGTGCAGAGCTTGAAAAGATTGTTTATAAAACCGGTTTTTATAAAACCAAGGCTCGCGTGTTGCAGAGTGTTAGTAAAGATTTACTTGAACGTTTTAAGGGCAAGGTGCCTGAAACGCGTGAAGAGTTACTGAGCATCAAGGGCGTGGGTATCAAGACGGCAAACTTGGTTTTGAGTGCAGCGTTTGATACGCCGGCCATCTGCGTGGATACGCATGTGCATCGGATCTCAAATCGGCTTGGGCTGGTTGTTGCCAAAAATGCAGAAAAGAGTGAAGTCGCGTTGCAAAAAGTGTTGCCCAAAAAATATTGGAGTTCGTGGAACCGCCTTTTGGTGCTGTGGGGACAAAATATCTGTGTGCCTGTTTCACCCAAATGCAGCCAGTGTGCCATCAAGAGTCTGTGCAAACGGGTTGGGGTGACCAAGTCAAGGTAATAAAAAAAGGACGCCGCGTACGACGTCCTTTTTTTGATTTGATCAAGTTTATGAAAGTTTGAAGCTTAATTAAGCAACAACTTCAGCATCAGCTACTTGAGAAGCTTTTTTGCCGGAAAGCTTAGCAACCAAAGATTTGATTGCTGATTTTTCGCCGCGGGTAAGATCCAAAATAGCTGCAACGGTCAGAGCAAGTGCTGCGCCGCCTGCGATAGCTGTTTTAGGATACTCTTTTGCAAGCTTAAGTGGCTTGTCGTAACCGTATTCTTTAACGGTTGAGCCAGCTTTTTCGTAATTATTTACGATGTATTTTTGAGCCCAGTTAGCTTCAACAGCTGGACGTGAAGGTCCCTCTTCGCCATTTCCAAGAGCAGGTGTTGCTTCTTGTGCGGCTACAGCCAAGAATTTTTTAGCGACGACGTAAACGCTACCAGCCAACATTACGGTTGCTACAGCAGCGGTAAGAGCCTTGTGGTTTTTGACCCACGCAGCAGCGCCATTTTTTTTGACTGTTGGTTCGATGCGAGTTTCGAGTTTTGCTGCTGAAACGTTTGCGACGCCAAGAGCAAGCAATAATCCAAGTGCAAGTTTCTTCATGAAATATCCTCTTAAAATAAACATACTATTGAAATAATTTCATCTTTTAACTTTACAAAAGTACGCGCGATTATTTTGGAGAGAAAAAAGATGAAAGTTACACCCTAACCCACCCAAACTCATTTCTGTGACAATCTTTTACTGAGTTTGGAGCTGTACATATCAAAGTTGCTCGACAATCGTAGCATAGGAATCGCAAAAATCAAGAAATTCTTTAATAGTGAATTGAGATTTTGGCTGACTATTGTTATGGCCGTGTATTATTTTGAAATAATAGTGTTGATGCCATACTGTTTGTAAATATTGATATCTGAAATTACCCGATTTGTTCCGCCGTAGCCCTCCTGGCGAAGGCGAATAAAACATTCTCAGTTGTTGCGTTGGGCGATGCCGCGTGCTAGGATCGGGCAAGGTTGTCCAAATGGTGAGTGGTCTCAAAAAAAGGAGAAGGCTATGGTTACCAACATTGCCTCCAAGGGGCTCAAAACATGGGCGGTTGCTCTGATTGTTCTTGCAACCACAGTGACATCGTCACTTTACGGTATGCAGGGAGCGGATGCGCCTATTACGAAGGGTTTTGATGCAATGCTTCAGGCCCAAGATTTTGGCAAATTGATTCCGGATTTACGCTATGCGGTGGAAAAATTGCACAAGCCTGAAGTGATGGATTGGCTTGAAGAGGGAGCCTACACAAAATGCCATGTGCCGTTGATGTATGAACGTTTCAGAAAATTCAAAGATGGTATCGAGACAACAGCACCGAACACAAAAAATCTTAGATATGCGCTTGCCTGGATGGTGATTTCGCTGGTATTGACCAAGGCTGATGTGGACTGTTGTACCAAAATGGCTCATCTCAAAAATCCAGCGTATGAACCGTACAATTGGCTGAGCTGCAACTATGCCTATCGCTTAGACCGCCAAGAATTGTTTCTGCCCTACAAGGAGATTATTGGCAAAGCAAAACAAATTTTTGATAAAGAGCTCTTTGTTGAAGTTGATGCAGAGACCGTGCGCCTGAGGGAGGATTTGCCTTATCCAGTGTGGGTTTGCGGTGTTACCAATAACGCACGCATTGCCAGAAGGTGGGTTGATTTTAATACGCCAGATACGCAAGTTCGTGGCACGTATGCGGCAGGGGAGGTTGTGCTCGCTGTTGAAAGAATGCGTGTTGCCTCATTTGAAAAAACCTGGGCTATGTTTGAGCGATGCGAAGACTGGATACAGTTCTTTGCTCTGACCACTGACGCCATCAACAATGGAGAGATTAAAGAAGCCCCTGCGGTTACTGCAAACACCCCAGAACCAATGGAAGAGGGTGGCGATGGCGAAGATGCTGGTACGGGAGATGCGCAAGGCGATCCTGTAGGGCAGCTTACCGAAGCTGTTGACGGTTTGTTGGTGAGTGATAAGAAAGATGGTCAATAACCAAGCCTGATAAAAAATAGGTATAAAAAATTTGGTATTTACACGTGATGAAGAAGGGGTTGACAATGTGACGCGAGCCAAGAGAAGTAAGTGGTAGTAAAAAAATACAAAGGAGTACGTATGAAATTTTTCTCAAAAAGTCTGGGGGCTGCGCTTGTGGTAAGCGCGATGTCTCTTTCGGTCAATGCAGCTACAACCATAGTAGATGATCTTCTTACCAAGACGATCTCTGCACCGCGAAAAAACCCCCAAACCTTACAGATCGACAAAGATCCCTGCGGACAGATTGGCGTTGGCAGCAATGTGGCCTTTCATCCACACAGAAAAATGCTTATCAATACGATTGACCCGGTCAAACTAGATCCGCAAACTAACAAGTTTGTAGAAGATGACAACGGCGCCACTTGTTTTAGTGGCAACGTTGCAGTGATGCCTTGTGAGAAGGTGCCCGTTGCTGGAACAACTCAGTTTGAAAGAGTGTGCAGAAAGCTTTTGGTCAATGAAATAAATCCGGTAAAGTTTGAGGTTGTGAAAGATGCAACTGGCAACCCGATCCTTGATCCATGTCTCAAAACAGCCAACGGCTTGGGTAAACCGGTCAGAGTCTGCGTGCCCGATGACACCTGCGGTGCCGTAACAAAATTTAGTGGCGGCATTCGTGTTAAAGATCATATTATCGGTCAAGTTGATGCAGCACAGATTCCTAATAGCAATGGCTGCTATTCGCCCATCGTGCTGAAATTTGAAGCCGGTGAAAATGTACAGGCGGGAGCATGGCTTTGCCTAACGTTTGTGGGTGTTGGGAACGGTTACAGTAACGACTATGATGCATTCTGGCAACAGTATTTGTACGTATCACCAAATGGCCAAGGATGCGTCAATCCTCTTGATGATGCGCTCTTTACTGAAGGCTCGTCATCTGACATTCAGTCATGCATCAATAACAGTGCCCCAGGCATTCGCTGGGATTGGTGGAAGCGATGGAATGAAGAAGCCGGGTGCTTTGAAATGTATATCTATCTAGAAACAACCAGCAGCACCGATACACTTGAGGGTTGCTTGCACTACGAAGTTGCAGGTTGTTTGAACCTGAAATCAGTGATGTGCAGTGATCCGGAGATCGCTTGCGACTAATCATCAGTTGTCTAACTGATAAAGCGTC